>JAGRHX010001411.1 GCA_020444775.1 Gammaproteobacteria bacterium | reverse complement strand
CGCCCGAGGTCGACCCCGGATGTCGACGACTCCGTGGCCCATCCCTGTGTCACCCATTTAATCACCCATGTAATCGCCCATGTAACGCCGGCAAGCGTTTCCCCAGCTGGGCAGAGGTATCACCATGAAGGCAGCCCGGCGCTGGTGGCAGCGACTCTCGGGGAACATACGTGGCGCGCTGCTGGTGGTGGTCGCGGCGCTCGGCTTCACCACCATGGGTGTGTGCGTGAAGAGCGTCGACCGACTGTCGGTGTGGGAGCTGGTCGCGCTGCGTAGCCTGGTGGGGCTGATGTTCATGGCGCCCGCCCTGTATCGCGCCGGGCGCATGGTGTTCGTCACCCAGAGATTCCACGCTCATCTGCTGCGCAGCGGCCTGGGGATGGCCGGCATGGTCTGCTTCTTCTTGACCATCACCCATGTGGAGCTGACCCTGGCGACCGCGCTAGGCTTCTCTCGGGTGTTGTTCGTGACCATCCTCGCGGTGCTGCTGCTCGGCGAGGTGGTGCGCTGGCGCCGCACGCTGGCCACCGTGGTCGGCTTCCTGGGCGTGCTGATCTGCATCCAGCCGGGTGCCGAGAGCTTCAATCCGTGGGCCGTGGTCGGCGTGCTGGCGGCCTTGTTCGGGGCCGGTGTGACCACCGCGGTGAAGCGTCTGACCGACACCGAGGCGCCGCTGACCATTGTCTTGTGGACCTACGTGCTGATGGGCGCGATGGCGACGCTGCCGGCGCTGTACACCTGGCTCACGCCGACCCCCGTCGAGCTGGCGCTGATCGCGTTGATGGGCGCGTCCTCGGCGCTTGCCCAGACCTGCACTGTGATGGCGCTGAAGGTCGGCGAGGCTTCGGCGGTCACCCCGTTCGACTACACGCGTCTGCCCTGGGCGGCGTTGCTGGGCTTTTACGTGTTCGGCGAGCTGCCGACCCTGCACACCTGGCTGGGGGCAGCGGTGATCATGGGCAGCACCTTGTACATCGCGATGCGCGAGGCACGTCTGCGGGCCGAGGCGCGTCGCCGCCAGCGCGCTGGCAGGTCTTGAACCGGCATGCCGATTGAGTCCGATTCGCACATGTGGTCTGCTAGAAGCTCTTGATTGGTCGTCCATGCGCCTGCTGGGCGTGTTCCTGGTTTCCAGCAAGCATCGTCCGCGAGGTACCAGATGCTACCCGAACTCAGCGAAGCCGCCGCGGAGGGTGATATCGCGCGTATCTACGCCGAGATCCGACACACCTGCGCGGTGCCGTACGTCTCGTCGCTGCAACGACACCTGGCGACGCGGCCCGGCTGGCTCGAATGGGTGTGGGCCTGCGTGGGGCCGGTGTTCAGAAGCGGTGAGGGACCGAGTCGGGCCTGGGCCGCGGCGCAGTCACTGGACCTGCATCCGATGCCGCGTATCTCGGGTGATGCGTTGGCGCTGCTGGACGTCGACGACGCGGCCCTGGCCGATATCAAGAACGTGCTGAACAGCTTCATCCGGGTCAGCCCGACCAATCTGATCTGCTCTGGTCTGGTGCGCCGTTTCATCCTCGGCGAGCGACCACACGGCCCGGGTTTCGCACATCTGCCGGCCTGGGAACCACCGCCGTCGACCCTGCCGCTACCGGGCCTGGTCGACATGCAGAGCATCTCCACGCACGAGCGTGCGGTGCTCATGCAGCTCGCCAACGAGGTGGCCGGGCAGCCTTTCGTGCCCGGGCTTTACCGGATGCTGGCCAACTGGCCGGGTTATCTCGCGCATATTGCCACCGAGCTCGGCCCCCGCTTCACGGATGCCCATACCGTGAACGCCTGTCTGACCCTGCTCGAGCGCATCGAGGCGGTCGTCGACGACCTGATTACACAGATGCCGGCCTTCCCGGAGCAGCCGCCGATGCCGCCGGCCAGCCAGTTCGACGAGGTGCTGTCGGCCATCGACAGCTATCGCAAGACCAGTCCGGAGATGGTGGTATTTTGCAGGCTCATGCGTGAGGCGCTGCCCGATCCGGATGCCTGACCCGGCGCATGCCGGTCGACGCCGTGGACGTGAGGCGCGGTAAGGCCGCGGCCGCCGATCGCCACCGAAATCATCACGGCCGGGGCCGCACAGCGGCTGACGGTCCAGCGGGCCTGTAGGGAGGGCGCATGGCTGAATTCGATCTGTTGGTCAAGGGCGGCACCGTGGTCACCGCCGTCGATACCTTCGCCGCCGACGTTGCCGTGAAGGACGGGGTGGTGGTGGCGTTGGGGCGCGATCTGGGGCGCGGCCAGCGGGAGATCGATGCCCGCGGCAGACTGGTGCTGCCTGGTGGTGTCGAGGCGCACTGTCACATCGAGCAGGAATCCTCGATGGGGATCATGACCGCCGATGATTATCGGTCCGGCTCGATCTCCGCGGCCTTTGGCGGCAACACCACGATCGTTCCGTTCGCAGCCCAACATCGTGGTCAGAGCCTGCGCGATGTGGTGCAGAGCTACCATGCACGCGCCGAGCCCAAATCGGTCATCGACTATTGCTTCCACCTGATCGTGTCGGACCCGAACGAAGCGGTGCTCGGCCAGGAGCTGCCGGCGCTCATCGAAGCCGGGTACACCTCTTTCAAGGTCTACATGACCTACCCGATGCTGAAGGTCAGCGATCGCCAGCTGCTCGACGTCCTCGCGCTCAGCCGCAGACATGGCGCCATGACCATGGTGCATGCCGAGAACGACGACGTGATCGGCTGGATGAGCGAGCGTCTGCTGGCCGGTGGCTACAGCGCGCCTCGCTATCATGCGGTCAGTCATCCGCGTCTGGCCGAGAGCGAGGCCTCGGGACGCGCCATCGCCTTGTCGCGGCTGCTAGACTGCCCGCTACTGATCGTGCATGTCTCGACCCGCGAGGCCGCCGAGTCGATTCGCAGGGCACGTGACGCCGGGCTGCGGATCTATGGTGAGACCTGCCCGCAGTATCTGTTCTTGAAGGCCGACGATCTGGATCGACCGGGCGTGGAGGGCACCAAGTTCTGCTGTAGCCCGCCGCCGCGTGACGAGCGTGACCAGGAGGCGATCTGGCTGGGCTTGAACAACGACACCTTCCAGGTCGTGCACTCCGACCACGCGCCGTATCGTTTCGACCAGACCGGCAAGCTGCATGCCGGCCCCAATCCGAGCTTCAAGCAGGTGGCCAATGGGGTGCCCGGCATCGAGCTGCGCATGCCGCTGCTGTTCTCGGCGGGTGTCAATGGCGGGCGTATCAGTCTCAATCAGTTCGTCGCCCTGACCTCGACCAACGCCGCGCGGATCTATGGGCTGCATCCACGCAAGGGCACGGTCGCGGTCGGCTCGGACGCGGACCTGGCGCTCTGGCAGCCGGATCTGGAGGTGACCGTGCGCCACGCCGACCTGCATGACAATGTCGGCTACACACCTTACGAAGGCATGCGGATCACGGGCTGGCCGACCACGGTGGTCAGCCGTGGTCGGGTGGTGGTCGACGAGGGCCAGCTGCTGGTCGAGCCGGGCAGCGGCCGCTACCTCGAACGCAAACCGGGACACGAGGGCTGCCGGCCGCTCGGCCGTATGGAGCCGGAGCTGGATCCGAATCGAAACTTCGGCGCCGACCTGCTTTGAGGCGCGGGGGGAGACATGAGCAGACTGATTCGTATCATCAATCCGAACTCCAACCGTGCCGTGTCCGCGGCGATGAGCGAGGCAGTGGAGCCCTTGCGTGCCGGCAGCGAGGTGGAGATCGTAGTCGAGACGCTGACGGATGGACCGTTGGGGATAGAGAGCGATGAGCACGTCGAGCAGGTGATACCGCTGCTGTGCGATCTTGTCGAGCGCGATAGCCGGGCGGATGCCTTCGTGATCGGCTGTTACAGCGATCCGGGGCTGAGCCTGTGCCGGCGACGCACCGGTCGACCGGTGCTGGGGATCGCCGAGAGCGCGGCGCTGCTCGCGGCGGCCTCCGGCCGACGCTTCGGCGTGATCTCGATACTGCCCGAATCCGTGCCGCGCCATTGGCGGCATCTGGAGTCACGGCGGCTCGAGCATCATTGTGCGGGTGATCGACCGGTCGGGCTGAGCGTGGCCGAGGTGGAATCAGGTAGCGACACCTTCGACCGCCTGGTCGAGGTCGGCACGATGCTGCGTGACGAGGACGGAGCAGGCGCCATCGTGCTCGGCTGCACCGGCATGGCCCGGCACCAGGCGGCACTGCAGGCGCGCCTGGGCGTGCCGGTGATCGAGCCGACCCGCGCGGCCACCAGCCTGGCGCTGGCCTGTCTGGGCTGAACGGCGGCCCTCACTCCGGCGGCGATCGCCGGGCGCCTCGTTGAGACAGCTCGTCGAGCAGCTCCGCGACGCAGTCCGCCTGACCATCGGTGGGTATGCGCTGACCGTGCAGATACAGATGCGTGCAGCTCAACGACTGCCCGCGTACCTGATCGTCGCCCAGCCAATCCAACAGGGCCATGCCGTCGCACGAGCTGTGCCGCACGGTCAGACCCTTGATGTCCACGCCCCGGTCCAGCTTGCTGCGTCGCAGATCGCAGTGCTCGAAGATCGAATCGCGTAGCTGACCGCCATTCAGCTCGGCGCGCAGCAGATTGCAGCGTTCGAAGCGCGCGCGACTCGCGTTCACGGCTTCGAGCCGGGCGCGTACCAGACAGCTGTCGGTCAGCTCAGCCGATCGCAGATCGCAGTCTTCGATGATGCATTCGTCGAAGCGGACCCGACTGAGCAGGGTGTCGCGGTCGAACCGGCAGGCCTGCAGCCGCGCGCGGGAGAAGCGGCTGCCACTCAGATCCGCGCCACCGAAGTCGACCTCGCGTATCCGGCCGCTGAACGTGAAGCCGGCGAGATTGGTGCCACGCAGGTCCAGGCCCGTCACATCGTCCAGACGCGCGCGCGCCAGGGCCGCGCGGATGGCCGGTTGATTGTGTGGCTCACGTGGTGAGAAGAGTATGGCATCGATACCGATGAGGTGGGCAAAGCGGCAGCGCAGCAGACGCGTGTCGCGCAGATCGGCGAGCATCACCCGGCAGCCCTCGAGGCTGGCGTGCTCCAGGTCCGTGCCCTGGAATTGGCTGGCGTAGGGGCTGAGCGCGAGCAGGATGAGCCGGTCCAGGCCTGGAGCGTGGCCGGCCTGCAGC
>JAGRHX010001410.1 GCA_020444775.1 Gammaproteobacteria bacterium | reverse complement strand
CTGCACATGCGACAAGGGATTGCCCTCGCCAGCGGTGAGGATGCCCGCGACCGGCGGCAGGTCGGCCTCGGTCTCGGGCAGGATGTAGATGCCGTCCTCGGCGAAGCGCTGGCCCGCTCCCGGGGCCGGCAACAGGCGGCCCCGGGCCAGACCGGGATTGAGCGCGCGTAGTCCGGCACCGAGATCCTCGCCAAACAGCTCGTTGCGTACCCCGGCCATGCGATTGGCGTCGCGCAGCAGGGTGTCGAGCAGATCCGCATAGACGAATAGCATGCTGCCGCGCAGCGTGTCGTCGAAGAAGCGGGTGCTCTTGGGTTCCAGTGAGCTCAGTCGCTGCATCGCCTCACCGAAATGAAACTGCAGGCGTTGCGCGGCCCAGCCGGGGACCAGGGCGAGCTGGTCGAGCTCGCGCTTGTAGACGTCCAGAGCGACCTGCTCGGCCGAGAGCCGCTCGAGACTCTGCTCGAGGGCCGCGCGCTGCCGCGGGCTGACCAGTCCCGCCGCGTAGATGGCGGCTATGCTGTCGCCGAGCAGACGCAGACGCATCCCACGACTGGGGCGGAACTGCGGGTCGCGCAGCTGGCTGCCGATCGCGAACATCTCCGCTTCCAGCTGCAGACCCAGGTCCATGGCCGCCAGCCGCTGCGAGGCCGGCTTCAGCTCAGGCAGATGATCGCGCAGTGCGGCGAGCAAACCACCGAGCAGGGCAAATCGCCGCGCCGGCTCCGGATTCGCGTCGAAGGCACTGCTGACGGCGTCGAGCTGGGATTTCAGCGCGGCCGGTGCGCTTCGCGCTTCGCGGTTGAAACGGGCGATGGCCTGCCTGGCCGAGGATCGACCGTAGACCTGCTCCACCGCGCTTGCCAGCTCCAGATACGATTTCTTCAGTTCCGCATCGCGTACTCGGGCGGCATAGTCGCGGACCGTTGCCGCGTCGCCCAGCTCCGGCTTGACGTGAATCTTGTTCTTGATCTGGACGAAGTCGCGGTCGCGGTCGGCGAGCGAGGCGGACAGCTGTCGCACCCGGGTCGCTGATTGACTATCGACGCCGTGTGGTAGGAAGCCGACCGCGCTGCGCAGCAAGGCGTAGTCACGACCGATCAGACGTTGCTCGGCGAGCAGCGCCAGCAGCAGCTCGCGTCCGCCGCGCCGCTCGTCCTCTTCCTGCAGGGCGCCACGGTAGAAACGCGCCTTGCGCAGGATCCAGCCGTCGTCGATCTGGATGAGGAACTGCTCGATGAGGATCTGTCCGAGCCGTTGCCGGAAATCGGACTCGCGCAGGAAGCTCGCCGCATCGATCTCGGCAAGGATGTTCGCGATCTCGAAGCCGCTCGCACGCAGCGCCTTGGCCTGCTCGTTGAGCTCACCGTGCTGGATGCCGCCACCGCGCTCGCCACAAGCATAGGGTTTGGGTGGCAGTACGCTGCCGTCCGCGCAGAACCAGCGGATCCGTGAGAACGGTCCGCGTGGCGCGGCCTTCATGTCCTCTATCCACTGCCGTTGCTCGGCGGTCGCGACTCCCTCATCGTTGCTCGCGGCATGGGTCAGGGGGGTGGCGAAGAGAGCCAGCACGAGGAGACCGGGCCGGATGATCCTTCGCAGTGCAGGGGCACACGTCGACAGCATGGGACACTCGTATTGTTCGAATGACGGGTGGAATGCCCGGACTGGCGTGCGGCGCCGACCGGCCGGCCGCCCGGTGCTACCGGGTTAACGTCCTATGATACCGGCTCTAGAGCACCCGCTGGAGCAACGGCTCGTCATGGCGCCGCGCGCTGTTGCCTGGCAATGTGTCGAGCGGTTGCCCGCGGCGGCGAAGGGAGCGTCGCTGCTCGAAACGGTATCGGGCGCTCGATTCCCTGGCAAGCGCGGGGTTGGGAGGTGTGGGCGACGCGCCGGCAACGGTGTCGGCAATGAAGAAGCGAGGGTTTCTGCCGATCACGTCGGTATGTCCAATCCCATGCCAGACAGCTCGTCATACGCGACGCCGGAGACCGCCAGTCGCGACGGC
>JAGRHX010001409.1 GCA_020444775.1 Gammaproteobacteria bacterium | reverse complement strand
CGCAAAGCTTCGAGATGAGCACCCATGTCGGCGGCGTGCTCGGCATCGCACGCCGGGTGACCGAGTACCTGCAATCGGCTTCGCGTGCCGAGGTGCTGTTCGCGGGCTACCAGGGCGGTGGCCGGATCGAGTTGCAGCACCGAGTCATCCTGCCGCTCGATCCGTCGCTGTTGCGGCGGATCCCGAGCGGTGCCCCGGCCTTGCATCACCTGCCGCCAGCGGTCTTGCTGGCGCGCCTGGGTGGCGAGTATCTGCTCGCCGGGGTGACGCTCGCGATCATGGAATCACTGGTCAGCGAGAACGCCGCGCGACTACAGATGATGGAGCGTGCCGACAGCAATATCGACGACAAGCTACAGACGCTCGGACGTTTGGAGAACACGCTGCGTCAGGAGGCCATCACCAGCGAGCTGCTCGATATCGTCAGCGGTACGGAGGCGATACTACGAGGTGAGGCCGCGGGCTGAGGCAGGGCGATGGCCCGAGCCCAGCATCAAGGATGCAGCAGTCCGCGGTGCCAGACCCCGTCGTTCAGATAGAACACGGTGCGTTCGTGCATGCGATCACGTGCGCCCTTCCACAGCTCGACCCGATCCGGTCGCAGGCGAAAACCCGTCCAGTGCGGTGGACACGGCACCGGATCGGGCAGACTGCGATCGAGGCTGGCCGCGCGATCGCGCAGCGTCTGCAGTGAGTCGAGCGGCTCGGTCTGTGGTGAGGCCATGATCAGCACCTGACCGGCGCGTGGCCGGGAGGCGAAATCGGCCTCGATCTCGGCGCGGCTCAGCGGCTCCACGCGACCGTCCACACGAGCCTGTTCCTCGATGGGCTCCCAGTACACGCACAGACAAGCGTGTGGGTTACTCGCCAGATCGCGCGCCTTGTGGCTGCGTGCGTCGGTGAAGAAGCACAGACCCTCGTCGTCCAGAGCGCGTAGCAGCACCGAGCGTACCGACGGGCGACCCTGCGTATCCACCGTGGCCAGGCTCATGGCGTTCATGTTGCGGCGTCCGCTGGCCTTGGCCCGCTCGAAAGCGGCGTTGAATGCGGACATGTGCTCACTGCTGATGCTCATCTTCCTCCCTCTCGTGGTTGTTCGTTGTCAGCGTGCGTGCGCGGGACCTGGGCGAGGCGGGCGCCTGGAGCGCCGGTATCCGGCTGCACGAGGGGGCCGGCCGCCAGGTCCGGCCCCCGGTTCGAGTCGCTCGGGCGCGCCACCTTCAGCCCAGCGGCGTCTCCCGCACATCCAGCTCCACCTTGCTCCATTGCAGCTCGATGCTTTCCGCCGTGCCGCCTACGCTGAGCTTGAAGTTGCCCAGATCCAGCTCCTCGCGTGAACGACACAACAGCTCGGTGATGGCGCGCGCGGCTTCGTGGGTCTCCAGCATGCGTGGCTGCCAGCGCCCGAAGACCTTCGGATTGTCGGCGTACTCCTCGGTCATGCCGGTGCGGATGAACGGCAGCATCAGACACGCCGAGCTGACCAGATCCGAGGCTCGGCCGAGATTGACCTTGAGCACCTGCGGCAGACGCAGCACGGCCCAGTTCGCGACCACGTAACCCGGCACCGCGACCCCGGGCTCGAGCGCCTGCATCGAGGACACGTACATGATGTGCAGCGGATCGTTGTGATAGACGGCCTCACCCGCCCACAGATGGGTCATCGCCACGAAGCCGTCGATCTTGGTGCTCATGACCAGTTTCGACTCGGTGAGATTGTCCAGGAAATCCTGACGCACCCGGGCCCGGCGTTCGGCACGGCTTTCGTTCTCGACCTCCGGCAGGGCGCGACCGAAGCGATAGCCGCGCTCGGTCAGACCGGAGTTGCAGATGATCAGATTGGGACTCTTGTTACCCATCTGCTCGATGATGTAGCTACGTGTCGCCCACAGATCGTGGAAGTTGGTCACGTCACTTTGCAGCGCGAAGGCCTTGGTGCCCTTGGCGCGGATTGCCTCGACCAGGTCGAAGCCGTCCCGGTAACTGCTGTGGAAATGCACGCCCACGACCTCGGCGCCATTCGCGGCCGCGGCCAGGGCCAGGCCCTGACCGATGCCCTTGTCCTTGCCGGAGCCGGTGATCAGCACGCGTTTGCCACGAAAGGCGTCCGCGTGTGTCTTCGAGAAACTGAAATCATCGTAGTTGACGGTAAAGGACACGCTTCTCTTCCCCCTGTGCTGCGGGCTCCGCTGCGAGCCCTTTGGTAGTCCGGTCGTCATCGCTGGCTTGCGAGCCCGTACGCGACGGCGCGGAACGAGTCGACGCCCGACCGACGCGGCGCACGACCTCGCGTGTCTGCCACCACGCCGTCGTGACTTGTGCCGCCGCAGGCGAGCATCGAAGCTCGCACCTGCAGTGTATCGCCGCGCGACGGTCCTGCCATCGGCCATCTTGCCCGCTCCGATCGCGCCGGGTGCTGGAGCGCCCCAGGCCGCGTCGCCGCGCAGGCAAGCCGGATCCTGTCGGAATTTCTTACAGCTGTCCCAAGTGGGGCCGCGATGTCTGCTCGGCGATCGTTCGAAGCGATTGTTCTGTCGACGCTTCGTGGTCCGGGCGTGGTTCTTGCTAGGTCACCCGCCATCGAGACGCAGACCTTCTGCCAGCAGTCCGCTTGAGCACGATCATGAAACAATCACCGCCAATCGCCGTGCGTATCGTGGCACAACCAGCTCCAGACACCGTGTTTGCGCAAATCGAGCCAGGTCCGGTCTTCGACGCCCATCATCGCGCCGCGCGAGCGGCACGCTCGAAGGCTTCCATGCCGGTGCACCGAGCATGGCCGTGGCCACTGCTGTTGCTGTTGCTGGGTTGCGCGCCGGGTCTGGGCGCGGTCGAGATACGCAGTATCGACGGCAGCGGCAACAATCAGGTCGCGCCGGATTGGGGCAGCAGCGGCAGCGAGCTGCTGCGGCTTACCCCGGCGGCCTACGCGGATGCGGTGGACGAGCCGCGTGGCGGGCTGGTCAGCTCGCTGCCTTCCGCCCGCGCGGTCAGCAACTCGGTCGCCGTGCAGGCCACCTCTGCACCCAACGCTTCGGATGCCACCGATTGGCTGTGGCAGTGGGGCCAGTTCCTGGACCACGATCTCTCCCACACCCGTCCGAGCAGTCCCGCGCAGCCCTTCGACATTCCGGTGCCGGCCGACGACACGCTGTTCGACCCGCTGGCCACCGGCACCGCGCGCATCGGCTTGTCGCGCTCCGAGAGCAGCGCCGCGAGTGGTGTGCGTGAGCAGATCAACTCGGTCACCGCCTACATCGATGCCTCGCAGATCTACGGCTCGGACGCCGCGCGAGCCGCCGTGCTGCGTGATTCGGGCAACGACGGCAAGATGAAGATGGGCAGCGCCGTGAACGGTGAGGCGACCCTGGTGTTTAACACCTTCGGTCTGGACAACGACGGCGGCGGCGGCGATACGTTCTATGTCTCGGGTGACGTTCGGGTCAACGAGCAGATCGGTCTGATTGCCGCGCACACCTTGTTCTCACGCGAGCACAATCGTATTGCCGATACGCTCAAGGCACGTTTGCAGGGCGGCGATGCGGATCTGATTGCGCGGCGTGACCAGGCGATTGCGGAGATCGGCAACGGCATCGACAGCGAGGACGACTTTCTCTACCAGTCGGCCCGCCGGGTGGTCGGCGCCGAGATCCAGCAGGTCACCTATCAGGAGTTCCTGCCGGTGCTGCTTGGCCAGAACGCGCTCAGCGCCTACGCTGGCTATGACGACACGAGCGATGCCGGTATAGCCAACGAGTTCTCCACCGCCGCCTATCGTATCGGCCACAGCCTGCTGTCCAGCGAGCTCCTGCGCGTCGACAACGGTGACAATCTGGTCGAAAGCGTGTCGTTGCGCGACGCCTTCTTCGACCCGCAGTCGGTCCACCAGAGCGGGGTCGATACCTTGTTCAAGGGACTGGCCTCGCAGGCCGCCCAGGCGCTCGATACCCAGGTGGTGGACGACGTGCGCAACTTCCTGTTCG
>JAGRHX010001408.1 GCA_020444775.1 Gammaproteobacteria bacterium | reverse complement strand
GTCGTTGATGCGCTTGAAGTGGTCAAGGTCCAGCATGATGCAGGACAGCGGGTTCGAGTCCCGCGACGCACGACTGATCTCGCGCTCCAGCACCTCGACGAAGGCACGGCGGTTCAGGCAGTTGGTCAAACCGTCCCTGGTCGCCATGAGCTCGAGCTTCTCGTTCTGGCGCTGGATCTCGTCGCGGCTCTTCTGCAGCTCCGCCACCAGGCTCTCGAGCTCGTTCTTCTTGCGTTCGAGCTCCGTGACGTCATCGAAGGTGACAATCACACCGCGCGCGCGGCGACGATCGTCCAGGACCGGTGCCGCGTTGACGATGTACTCGCGCCGACCGTCGTTGCCACCGGCTCTCACCATGGTCATTCCGGTTCGACTGCTCGCACCGTCCAGGCACGCGTCCCACGGCGCACACTCCTCGGCTCCATCGACACGCCTGCTCAGACTCCAGCCCAACTTGCCCAGACGCACGCCCATGAGTTCCTTGGCCGATGAACCAACCAGCGCACAGAAGGCCGAGTTCGAGAGCACTATGCGGGCCTCCTCATCGAGAAACACCACACCTTCGGCCAGCACATCGAACGCCGATCGCACCCGAGCCGGAACCACTGCACTGGGGTCTAGGTGACGCAGCGTGCGACGCATGAAGAGGAAGTACACCAACGTTCCCGCCAGGGTGACGAACAGAAGCATCCTGAACCAGGGCGTGTCCAGCAGCCCGGACACGCTACCCTGCCCTATGGACGTGAATCGCACCTCCAAGGTGCCCCACCTCGTGTCACCGTCGAAGATTGGCACTCTCGCATGGGTTTGACTCGACTCGACCGGGGGTGCCCCTCGCCAGTGAAGTCGATGATCCCCAGCCTCGGTCACCAACATGCCGTCCGCCTGGCGCACCGCTGTAGACAGGATTTCCGGGTTTCGTCGCACCATGAGGTCCATTGCGATGCGCATGGCATCGAAGTCGCGACGCCCGGCAAGCTCTGAGTACTGCACGGCCAGCGTCTCGGCCAGGTGCTTACGCGCCGTAAGCTGCGGTCGTATACCTTCGGTGGAGAGCCCGAACATGGCGTCGGCCACCAGCAACAGGCTGAGCGTGAGCATGGCGATGCCGACAGAGATGCGTGCAACGGGAGAGCGCAGGATCATGATTCGGGATGCTCGTGCCCGGCACGCCGGTCGAACATGCGCTCGACCCTGGACTCGATGGGGTCCTCATGCAAGGCCTTGTCCATCTCCTTGCGTCGGCGCGCCTTCTCCTTGCTCGTCATCGAAAGCACTGGCAATGGGTCGACGCTGCTCCACAGTGGCAGGGAGGACAGCACACCCGTGGCCAGCGAGCCGGCACGTAGAAGCCAGGTGACGCTGCCGACGCTCAGGCTTCCGACGATCCCTTTCACCACCACATCGCGAATGGCTTGCCTCTCCAAGCGGTCCTCGGCGCTGGCGGTGATGTCCAGGGTCATCCGCTCGATCTCGTCGAGCAGCACCTTGCTGACCGGTGATTGTCCGGCCGAACCGATCTCGGTCATCATCGACACCGACGGATCCAGGCCCATGCGACGCTCGTCCTGGAGCTCGATGAGCAGCTCGAGCCATTCGGGCGTCTGCCCGAATCGGACGTCCCTGGCGGATGTCTCGCTGCCGCGGTTCTGTGTCGAGTCCATCAGATCCAACACGCCCTCGAGGAAGCCCGGCGCGGCAACGGGCCCTTCCGGGGCACCGACGGCCAACAGTGATTGCGAGTCCGCTCGTTCTGGAGCAGCACCCTGTCGACCGGTCGCGACCGGCGACGCCTCGGACGCCTGACCCTCCACCATCAAAGCCGCGGACAGTGTCACGGCATCGAGGGGGGGGCCCGCATCGAACAGGTTGAAGGCAGACCGCGTACCTTCCTCAGCATCGCGTCCCACGAGGCCATCGGTGGAAGCATCTGTAGGAGATCCGGCCGCTGCCTGGACCGGGTCCGAGGCCGCGCTCTGTATCGGTCCTTCGAGATTGCCCTGACCATCCACATAGCTGGCCGTCACGGTTATCACAGCACCGAGATCCGTGGCCGCCAAGAGCAACGTCGGTCCCGTTGCGCCCTCGATGGGCAGTCCATTGCGATACCACTGGAAACTCATCGTACCCAGCCCATCGACGTCGCTCAGCGCCGCTCCGTCCACGGACAGACGCTCGCCCGCACGAGCCTCCCCGGTGATTGCGAGGCTGCCAACGGCGGGGTCGTTCACACCCTTCACCACGGCGGTCGCGGCGCTGGTCACCGACTCGGATGTTCCACCACCGTCGATGTAGCTGACCCGAGCGCTGACGGTCGATCCCACGTCGGCATCGGTCAGCCTGTAGCTGCTCGTGGTCGCGCCGGTAATCGGGGCACCATTGCGAAGCCATTGGAAGCCTACTGTCCCCAGATTGTCCGCATCGCTGATACCGGCCGCGTCGGCGCTGAGCCACTCGTCCTCGAGCGTCGTGCCCGAAACGAGGACCAGGCCATCTGGGGCGTCGTTGACCGGCGTCAGGTCCATTGTCGCGGTCGCCGCCATTGTGTCGGTGCCATCGGTGATGCTGTAGCCGAAGCTCACCGCCGTGTCGTCGTTTGCCGCCGGCGTGTAACTCCAGGTCCCATCGCCGTGGTCCACCAGGGCGCCGTTACCCGCGGTGATGGTCAGCCCCGTCGCCGTCAGGCCGTCGCCGTCCACGTCGCTGGCATTCGCCAGCAGCTCGGCCTGGGTGATCAG
>JAGRHX010000108.1 GCA_020444775.1 Gammaproteobacteria bacterium | reverse complement strand
CCGCGCCTCGAGCAGATCGTCGCGCACGTCGTGCAGGAAATCGAAGGTGGTGGTCAGGTGCAGCCGTTCCAGCTCGCCACGATTGATGATGGCGTGACCATCGAGCTCATCGAGTCGGCTCAGCGGGCTGAAGCGCGGCACGATGCCATCGAAGACGAAGACCTGATCACGCAGACTACCGAGCGCCTGCAGCATCACCCGCAGCAATACCGTGACACGGTCGACGAGGTTGTTGCTCAGGTCCACCGTCGCGTCCAGCGGCTCGCTCAGACGGGTCTCCGCCTCTTCGAGGAAGGCCGCCACCGCCGGGCGATTCATGACCAGGTCGACCAGATACTCGACCAGCTCGTCGCCGCTGTCGAAGGCTTCCAGGCGTTCCAGCAGCGGGTCGATCTGATTGAGAAAGAAGGCATCGATGAGCTGCTTGTTCGCGACGACGTTGCCGATGGTGTCGGTCTGCAGCTGAATCACGACCGAGGTGGGCGGCCCGCCGGAGAGCGGCGGAGGCGGGTTGAACCAGCGATATCGATTGTTGGTGACCCCGAGCAGCGACTGGTCGAAGTAGTTTTGGATCGCCGCCACCATGGCTGGCGCCGCCGGCGGCGGAGCCGTCGGCACACCGACATTGGGTAGCGCCACGGGCGTGGGTGGCGCGGTCGACAGCGCCGTGTTGATGTTGTTGTTCAGACCCGCAACCATGGCAGCGGCGACATTCAGCACCTGCGTCGCATCGGCCAGGTTCTGCTGGACGAGACCCAGCAGCCCGGGGTTCGGGCCCGGGTCGGCCACCATGTCGTTGTCACCGTCCTGGAGCAGACGGAACACGAAGGCATCGAAGGCGTCCTCGAACAGCCCCAGGCTCGACTGCAGATCCGCCAGGTAGCCGTCAGCGTCGTCCAGCACCGCACCCAGATTGGGCACGTCGTCGCTCTCACAGTCGAGCAGCAGCTGAAGCGCGGCCAGCGCCGGGGTAGTGATCGCGGCGATGTCGTCGGCGAAGGCGACGAAGGCGGCCCGTGCCTGCGCGACCTTCGCACCGTCGAAGCCGGCCGCCTCGAAGGCGAGCGCGAGCCGCAATGGCTGGAAGTCACGCACCTTGTCGGCCAGGCCGCTGATCCGTTCGCTGACGTCACCCGCCGTGGCCAGCCAGCCGTCATCGCCCAACGCCTGCTCGCAGACATCGAGACCACTCGCGGCCAGCTCGTCACGCGCGCTCTGCAGCTGCCCGTCCAGTTCGGCCAGATCGGCGGCGAGATCGGCCTGGAACGCGACGATGTCATTTCGAGTCGTCGCCACCTGGGCCTGGACCGTGGCCAGCTGGGTCTGCGCCCCGGCAATCTGCGTCGCGGTCCCGACCAGCTGTGTCTGCGCCATTGTCAGCGCGTTCACCACCGGCGCCGAGCCACAGGCCAGCACGTTGTATCCCGGTGACGCCGGTGAGCAGACCTGGTGCTGGAGGTTGATGGCAACCGGTACGGCCTGATAGACCTGCACCATCTGATTGTCGAGCATGCCGATGGGAATCACACCGCCCGGTGGCGTTCGCCGGCGCGCGCAGCCGGCCGACTGCAGAGTCTGGAAGGGTGCGCCCAGGGTCTGTAACGCGCCACACAGGGTGCGATCGCTGCTGACCTTGGTCGCGTTCACATCGCCTTGCGCAGCTTGCAATGATTCGACCACATCGTCCGGCGAGCCCAGCGCGGCTACGATCTCGTTTCGCAGACGCTGCTCGGCGCAGCCATCCAGCCCGCCCTGCACATAGCAGCGCAGCTCCTGCTGTATGTCGTCCACCTGGTCGACCAACGACGCCACCGGCGGCGGGTCCTGCGGCACCAGCAGATACTGTTCGAGAAAGGCATCGATGTTGCTGACGCTCTGCGGATCCTCCAGATCCACGTGCAGGCTGAGGTTCTCGGCGGCGGCCGCCAGCCGGTTGGGATCCGCGCTCGCGCCAAAGCTCAGCTTGGTGCGCTGTGGCGTGATGAAGCTGACCCCCGCCTCGCCGTCGAACATCGACAGATCCATCTCCTCGGGCAGACCGACGAAACGCGGCTGCAGCTGGCTGTCGTGACGACCCGCGTCGTAGTACACGGGCAGATCGAAGTCGATGGTGCCGACCCAGTCGTAAAGCGCCCGGCTGTGGGTGAGCGGCGCCTTCGCCATCTGCGCGATCAGCGTGCTGTCACCGTTGTCGACCTCGGACTGTCCGGGGATGCCCGCCAGGGTGTCCTGTCTGAATACCAGGGTCTGCTCGGGTTCGGCGGGTGTGCGGTTCTGCAGCCGCACGTCGACCGGGATGTCGTCCCAGAAGTGCAGGCCCATGAGGCCCTGGGTCACGTACCAACCGTGCGCCTCGGTCGCGTCCAGGTTCATGGAGATGGCGCTATCCAGGCCGATCTCGAAGGCCTCGTTCTCGGGCGAGCTGAACGACACCTCCGGCCGATCCAGCTTGCGGTTGGTCGCCCCGGAGATGGACGCGTTGTCGGGATGGCCGTCAGGCGACCAGTGCGCGAGCAAGGTGGTCGAATCATCCAGCGCCCGGATCCGGGCGTAGCCTCGGGTCTGCAGCACGCGCGGTCCGGCCTCGCACCAGGCCTGCTCGGGATCGGCCGGCACGAAATCAGCGCCCTGGATGTCGTAGCCGGTCTGCCAGGCGAGCAGACGTTCGTCGCAGTTCTCGTCGACCAGACCGTTGCCGTTGTCGTCGCTGCCGTTGCCGCAGTTCTCCCGCGACATACGGCCACCGTCCACATCGCCGGTGCAGCGTAGCGACATCGAGGCATATACGATCCGGAAGTCTCCCGGCGCCGGGATGTCCAGCACGCCGGACATCCAGGTTTCGGGGTCGATGGCGTTGACGATCTGACGGAAGCCGAATCGGAACAAGCTCAGGTCATACCCGTAGAGCTTCGGCTGCGGCAGGTTCTGCGCGCCGAAGGTGCCGGTCACGCCACCGGCACGGACCACGTACTTGCTCCCTGGATCGGCATCCACGGGCTCGAAGTCGGGGGCATGCACGCCGCCAAAGCCGATCACGGTCGGGCGTCCGGCGAGACTGCTGCCCAACCCGACGGCCGGCGCGCCGCTTGCGTCCACCAGCCATTGCGGGCCGACGTTGAGACCGGCCATGAAGTGATTACCGGCACGCGCCTCGGTGCTCGCGAGTCGAAACAGCTCGGCCGGCTGCAAAACCGTGCCGTCACTGCTCGCGACACGCATGCCGAGCAGCACCTCGGGCACGCTCAGTCCCTCATCGGCCGTGCCCTCGGCGATGAACCCCGGTAGATACAGCACCCCGGGCAGGTCCGCGTCGTCGCTACGCTCGAACATGCGTGCCACACCGTCGTCCGGCCCCCAGGCCGGGTTCTCGCCGATCTCGGCGATTGCGGCGATGACCGCGCCATCCGCGCCCAGCCCCTGACCCGCCTCGACCGGCAGCGTGAAGGCCCGCGCCGGCAGCTGGCCCGGATCGCCGCAATCGGTGCACAGCGGCGACTGGTGGAAGAAGTAGCGGTCCTCGGCGCTGCCGGGCAGGGTCTGGTTCGCCACCAGCCGACCGTCGGCAATGGCGACCTCGAAGTCCGAGTAGCGCATCTGCGTCGCTGGGAAATGGCTGCGCCCGCTTCCAGCCAGGAAGGCCGCCTGCGAGCTCAGCCCGGCGCCGGTGATCAGCAGCTGGCGCAGCGCATCCGTGCTCGGTGCTGACGACGGGTTGGCAAAGCGCGCGTCGTTGCTCGGCGCGCCGTAGAGAAATCGTGGGTCCTGGCCGGAGAAGGCGACGTCGTACAGATAATGGACATCGCTCCAGCTACCCGTGAGGCCGGCAGCGCTCAGGCTCGCGGCGCCGATCTCGAATGCCAGCGGCAGGCCCTCGGCCTGCAGATAGCCTGGCAGCCCGGCCTGCGACAGATTCACCGTGAAGCTCGCGCTGTCGAAATCAACCGGTGCCGGCGAGAACGCGGTGGCCGCCTCCAGTGTGCCGCTGCCTCGCGCGCGCGGACCGCCACCGGGCTGGGCAGTGCGATGGAAGCTGGTGTTATCGGGCAGGGTCAGGGTCAGATCGCCGAGCAGACCGCCTCCGGGGGTGAACAGCACGCTGGCGAACTCGACGTCCATGCCGGCCAGGCTGCCGGTCACCGGCGAGACGATCGCTATACCCTGGCTGAGCCGCAGGTCGATCAGCTCCTGCGCTGACAGCACCGGCTCCATGCAATGGCTGGCGTTGAACTGGAGCACATGTGGCGGCCAGTTGCCCGAGGTCCCCGGTAGCCAGGTGGCCGCGGCGCTGAGCACCTGCAAGCCCGGCGCGCCGAAACAGTCCGACTGCCCCGTGTAGTGCTGGAGCTGGGCGACGATCTCGCCCAACAACAGATCGCCCGACAATGGCAACAGCGCGACGATCGCGCTCGCGCCGATGTTGTCACTCGGCACCGGATCGTCCGCATAGACACCGGTGGTATCCAAAGTGACCCGGAATCGCAGGCTCCGCCCCTTGCTGCGTTGCCGGGCGGCAAAGGTGTCGAGCGCCGACACGCCCGGCTCGCTGAGCCGCAGGCTCAAACGCTTGCGCGCCCCGGTCGGCTGGGTGCGCACTTCGATCTCGTCGATGTCGAAAGTCGTGCTTGTCAGCAGATGCTCACAGTCTTCGGGTAGTGCAAGCAGATTACTGCAGTCGGTCTCGTCGATACCGACCAGATGCACATCCGCCCGAAACCGCCGCCGATCCTCGGGCACCAGCACCTGCGCGGTGATGCTCAGCTCGACCTCGAGCGTTGCGGTATCGCCTCGATAGATCCCGTCACTGTGCTCCCCAGAAAGCGTCGGCACGGCGGAGACGAACCACAGATTCGGTTGCGCCGAAGCCCACAGCGGCAGGCCGGCGAGGCAGAGCGCCCAGAGCAGCGGCATGAGACGCCACGCACGCGCGAAAGAGAATTGCCGTTTCACCCGACCTTGCCCTCCCTGTGCCCCGGAGATGGGGCCATCGCAACGTCTGCTTCGATTCAACCCGCCCGCTTCGACGAGCGCACGGAACCAATCGACACTTTGGCGACAGTTCGGCGACAGTCTGGCGACAGCTCGGCAACCGTTTGCGCGATCCGTACGGTCAGCAGCTGCGCGTGCGACCACCCGTCGTCATACGCATCACCAGCTCGTTGACCTGGCGGGGGGTGAAGGGCTTGGACAGATGCGCGATACCGGTCTGCTGCAAAAAGCCCGCGGCCTTCGGTGACAGGGTGTCGCCGGTGACGAAGGCGAGTCGCTTGACCAGCGGTGGGTGCTGGTCGAGCAGGGCCTGGTAGAGCATGGTCCCGTCCATGCCGGGCATCCGCATGTCGCTGAGGATGAGGTCGTAGTCGCAATCGCTGACACGCTGTAGCGCCGCGCCGCCGGAGTCGACCACGTCGACCCGGTGTCCGCCGAGCTGCAGGATCTCTCGCAGCAGGTTGGCAATCTCCGGCTCGTCGTCGACCACCAGCACCCGCACGCTCTGGGCCACGCCAGCCGGCACCGAGCCAAGGTTCGCCCCACGCCCCCCGACCTCGCTCACCGGTAGCCGGACCCGGAACACGGCGCCACCGGAACCGGCCTGGTCCACGCTGATCCGGCCACCGTGCGCGGTGATGATGTCGCGGCAGATCGCAAGGCCCAGTCCGGTGCCCGCGCCGGATGCCTTGGTGGTGAAGAACCGTTCGAAGATGCGTTCGCGCAGCTCCGGCGCGATGCCCGGTCCGGAATCGCTGACGCTGAGCTCGACCGTGCCCTCGTCGGACACAGCGGTGGTGAGCATGATGCACCGCGCGCCGTCGCTCGCCTGCATCGCGGCGCTGGCGTTGAGCAGCAGGTTGAGCACGACCTGGCTGAGCTGATGCGGGTCGCCCCGCACCCTTAGCTCCGGCTGCGCATGCACGATGCGCAAGCTGACATCCTGCTCACGCAGCAGATGCGCGGTCAGATCGAGGGCCGAGTCGACCACCGTTGCGAGCACCACCTCCTCGCTGCGCGCGGGTCCGTGTCTGGACTGGTCGAGAAAAGCGCTGACGATGGCGGCACACCGCTCGGCGGCCCGCACGATCGCGTTGACCCGTGTGCGCAGCCGTTCATCATCCAGCTCGGACGCCAGCAGCGCGGCCTGTGAGACGACCACCGAGAGCGGATTACTGAGCTCGTGCGATATCCCGGCGGCCAGCGTGCCGAGCACCGACAGCCGTTCGCTCTGATACAGCGCCTGTCGCTGCCGCTCGAGCTCCGCCTGGACACGCTGCCGCTCGCTGAGCTCGCGCACGCAGGCCGTGAACAGGCGTCGGTCACGCAGCGGGATCTCGACCAGCGCGATCTCCAGCGGGATCTCCTGACCATCCAGACGCGCGCCCTGGGTCTCGAAGCGCTCGCCGGCGCGTTCGAGCAGCGCCCGCGAGCGTTGCCAGACATCGTCGCCGATGCCCAGCAACAAGCCGATGGGTCGACCCAGCGCCTGTGCGCGGGTGCAGGCGAAGACCTGCTCTGCAGCCGGATTGAACTCGATGATCCGACCCTGCTCGTCGGCGGTGATGAAGCAGTCCAGGGAATGCTCGATGGTGGCCGCGCGTACCTGCTCGCTCTCGTCGAGCTGCTGCTGGGCACGTTTGAGCGGGGTGATGTCCAGACTGAAGGTGAGCACGTGAGTGGCCACGCCCTGCGCGTCGAGTATCGGTGCCTTGGTCGCCCACAGGATCACCTCACCACCTCGAGCGTCCGGATAGGCGACCTCGTAGAAGGGCAAGGCCCGGCCGGTGCGCATCACCTCCATGTTCCGCCGATCGGCCTCCACGCCGAACAGGTCACCAAATGCCTCCGCCGAGGTGCGGCCGACCACTTCGCTGGCCTTCGCGCCCCAGCGTTCCAGATAGTTGCGATTGACCATGCAATAGCGCAGATCGCGGTCCTTGACGTGCAAGGTACCGGGCAACAGATCCAGCAAGGTCTGGACGATGGGACCGTCCAGGTTCAGCGCGTGCTCGTCATTCATCGCGTTGGCCCGCAGTCGACGCAGACTGATCCGCAGTGTAGCGCGGATCCGCGCTCGACCCGGAACACGCGTTCACGGCCGTGCGCCGTGAACGGCTTGCGGGCCGCGCGCCGCCGGCAA
>JAGRHX010001407.1 GCA_020444775.1 Gammaproteobacteria bacterium | reverse complement strand
CTGACATTGAACGCGGGCCGCCGCCGTCTCGAACACGGCCTTGTTGGCCTGCTCGATGGCGTGCTGCATACGCGCCTCGTCCTCCAGCGCGCGCTCGACCGGCGATGCCGGGCGCTCGTTGGACTCGGCGGCCGGTGGTTGCGCGCCGGGCTGTTCCGGCGCCGGGACCTGAGCCGGCTGCTGCGCGATCTCGAGCAGACTCTGCCCGGCGTCCAGGTCAAGGGTATCGCCCGCGGCCGAGTCGGCTGCCGACGACGCCGTGTCGGCCTCGCTGGCGGCGGCCGGGGTCTGCAGCAGGTGGCACTGAGCGTCGGTTGCCAGGTCGGTGCCGCCACCGTCAGCCGCTGCCGCTTCGCGAAGCTCCGGTGGACGGATGGCCTCGAGATGGATCCGCGACAGCGTACGGAAGAACTCGTCGCGACGTGGCTTGGATACGCGCAGTGCGGTCAGACCGTTCTTGAGCCGTTGCAGCAGGAACGGCAGCAGCTCACCCAGCCGGCGCCGGGATTCGACGCTGGGCTCCACGGTGATGGACCAGACCAGGTCGTGCATGCAGCCGAGTGCTTCCTGGTAGCCCGGGCTGCTCTCGCCTTCCTGGAACAGCCGGCTGAGCAGCAGCTGCTGCCATTCCTCGCCGAGAAAGCTGACGATGGGCTCGGGCAGGTCGTTCGCATCGAGCACGCCCTGCACCAGACCGCGCGCCTGCTCGCGAGCCTGCGCGAGCCGCGCGCGCTGCTCGGCGATCCGGGTCATCTCCCAGTTGCTGTCCTCCAGCGACGCCTTCTCGCGAGCAAGAAACGCCTCCAGACGCTTGAGCATCTCCGAGAAGATCTGCACCTCGTCGTCGAACTGCTCGAGCAGATCGCCGATTAGCGCTTCCATGAATTGATACTGGGGATCGTCCTCTTCCACCGACGGTCCCCAGCCCAGACCGCTCTCGGCAAGCTTGTTCAGCAGCTGTCGGGCTGGATGGGTCTTTCTCGAGAAGAAGGTCTTGTCGACCAGGGCGACCTTGAGCACCGGGATCTGCAGTCGTCCGATCAACGCCCGGATCGGGTTGGCGATGTTGGCGTCGTCCAGGATCAGGTCGAACATCATCGCGACCACGTCGATCATCAGGCTGTCAGGGCCATTCAGATCACGCGCGATCTCGGTGCTCTTGATCTCGTGGATGACATTGGTGGCACCGAGCGCCAGACCACCCATGTCGATGGTGGCGCCATCGCCGCCGAGCTCGCCGACCACGCCCCGCTGCAAGGCGGTCAGCTCCCCCACTGCGTGATGCAGGACCGGCAGATAGTGCTGTGCCACCCGTGGTCCACCGCTGGCCTCGCCGTTGGCGTGATCGCTGGCCGCGCCCGCCTCCTCCGTGGCGACGCCGGGCAGGTTCACGGTGCCATTACGCAGTGCCTGCTCGAGCGCGAACAGCATCTGCTGATGATGGTGCGCAAGCCCCGAGACGGGCATCGACCCCGCAACGACGTCGCCGTGCAGCAGTGGACCCGAGGCCGACTCCGTGGCACTGCTCGGTGCCGACGGTGCGAGCGGGATCCCGGCCGCGGCCGGCCAGTTGCCGGCAGCCGGCTGACCGCTGGATATCGCTGGTGCATAGGCCGCGCCCGGCACCCCGGCGTGCCCCGTGAACGATCCCTGCGGCAGCGGGACCCCAGCCCCAGAGGAGCCTGGGTACGCCGCGCTCGCGGCTTGGTGAGACACGCCTGCAGCCGTGGCGCTGGTCGGGTCGGCGGCCGCTGCCTGGCCCTCGGTGGCGGGTGCCGGCCGTCCGGCCGCGCGATTGACCGCCACTTCCTGCCGCAGGTTGGTCAGCACACCCTGCCGCGCCAGCTCACGATTGATCGCCTCGTAGGCCGCCTCGGCGGCCTGCAGCAGATGCCGCTCGATCAGCTTGAGCAGCACCAGGCGGATATCGATGGCGACATCGAGCAGCCGCGTCACACCGCTGGCCGCGGCACTGATCACTTCCGGACCGAGCGGATTGTCGTCGCCTTCGAGCTCCGGTCGGGCGAGTAGCAGGGCCAGACGCCGGTCGAGCGCGAAGATCTGCTCATGGCAGCGGTCACGGATCCGGCTGGACATGTTGGTGACCGCGATTGATTCCTCCAGGTCCTCGTCCTCGACCAGACTCAGCGTGAAGGATTCGATGGCTGGCAGGGAGAACGGGTCATCGGCGCTCTGCTGGTCACGCAGCCGATTGTCGATGGCCTGTTCCAGCTCGGCCCGGAAACCATCCAGCATCTCCGGTCGCTTGATGCGGAGCACACGCATCGCGTCGAAATAGCGGGTCTGCAGCTCCGAGGTCTCTGCCTTGTCGGCAAGGTCGTAGAGTGCGTCATCGACCTGGTCCAGGGCGCGCGGCAGTGCCCCTTCCAGGCGGTCGCAGAGCAGCTCGCGGACCTGTGTGAAAAGCTGGCTGGTGCGGCTGGTCTTGCGCGCCCGGGCATCGCGTCGGCTGTCGATGCTCTCGACGTTGGATTCTGCGGTCGTCGGTGGCTTCGCTGCGAACGGTGTGCTCATGAGCTCCGGTTCCCAGCCGCTGCCGGTGTGGCAGCGGCTTCGTTGACAGGCACGTGAAACGATCCTGCGGTCATCGAGCGCCTCGAAGGTCCCAACTCGCCGGGCGCACACCTACCCTGGCACGGCTCGACGGTCTCGGGGCGGCTTGCGGTGCGGGTCAGCCGGGAAAGGCCCATCCCACAGCCGCTCGGATCGCCATGCGCCGACTTGTTCCAGGCTCGGAATCGGGCCGGCGCGAACAGGGTAACGGGCCCACGAAGGGCGCTCTTGAGGCCGTCCGGGCGGCTTTCGGGAAAGTCTGGACATGAGCTTTCGGTTTCGCGCGCCAGTCCACATTTCCGCGCCGGGGCCAACGGGTGGGCTGCCCGTTCCGCTGCCGCAATCGGGGCGCCTGGCGTCACCATCACGGCCTGGGCCCGTGCGACCGGGAAGCACATGCCGATTCCCGGCCATGCCCGGATTGGCATTCGCTTCAGCAACACCACACAATTGTCGACATTGTCTTCGGCAACGTGCCGGCCGACCCCACCATTCCCACCCAGTCCAAGAAGCTACGAGGAACCATCAATGTCCGAGCAGCAGCTAGCGCCACCCGCTGTACTCGAGCCGCCGAAGCCCGTGGAGGTGGTGCAGCCGACCAAGGCCAACGAGATGGTGCCGCTCGAACCGGAGACCATTCAGGGGCTCGATCACAAGGTGGCGAGCTTCGTCGACTCGGTCATCACGCTCGAGGTCGAGAGCGACGAGTTCAAGAGCCGGCTGAGTGCCATCCACGACATGGGCAACAAGGAGGTGCAGGCGGCTGCTCAGGTGTCCAATCGAATGCTAGACCGGCCGACGCGCGCCATGGAGTCCGGGCTGTTCGACGAGAACTCGAAGGTATCGACCTCGTTGGTGGAGCTGCGTCGGGTGGTGGAGGACCTGGACCCGAGCCGCCATGGCGATCTGCTCTCGCCACGCAAGTTCCTGGGCTTGTTCCCGATCGGCAACAAGCTGCGCGATTACTTCAACAAGTACCGATCCTCACAGTCGCACATCAACGCGATCATCGAGGCCTTGGGGCGCAGCAAGGAGGAGCTCATCCAGGACAACACGGCCATCGAACAGGAGAAGTCGACGCTGTGGCACACCATGGGCAAGCTGAAGGAGTACATCTATCTGGGACAACAGATCGATCAGCGCTTGGAAGCACGGGTCAACGAGCTCGAAGCGCAGTCGCCTGAGAAGGCCCGCGTGGTGCGTGAGGAGATGCTCTTCTATGTGCGCCAGAAGGTCCAGGACCTGCTGACCCAGCTCGCG
>JAGRHX010001406.1 GCA_020444775.1 Gammaproteobacteria bacterium | reverse complement strand
CGTCAACATCGCCTCGGTTGCCTCCAGCATCAAGGGTGTGCCGAGCCGTTGCGCCTATGGCGCCAGCAAGGCTGCCGTCATCGGCCTGACCAAATCGGTTGCCGCCGACTATGTCGCGCAGGGGGTACGTTGCAACGCGATCTGTCCGGGCACGGTGCAGTCACCGAGCCTGGATCAGCGCATGCAGGCATTGGGTGGCACGCCGCAGGTACGTCAGGCCTTCGTCGACCGACAGCCGATGGGGCGTTTGGGACGGGCCGATGAAATTGCCGCCATGGCCATCTATCTGGCCGCGGACGAATCGGCATTCACCACCGGCACCAGCCTGGTGATTGATGGTGGTATGAGCGTCTGAGGGCTGCGTGAGTCTCAGACGAAGGCGTCCGGAGGCGGGGCCAGCACGCTGAGCCCGGTCTCCACGCCGGCTATCGGATGAGTGCCCAGGTCCAGCCAGCTCAGGGGCAGCAGATCGGCGAAGGCTCTGGACACCAGTATGCGTCGTTGCAGCGACTTGCTCAGATTCTCCAGGCGTGCGACCTCGTTTGCGGCGGGACCGACCACCGAGAACTCGATGCGCTGGGGCACGCCGATGTTGCCGAACATCACGCTGCCGACGTGCAGACCCAGGCCGAAATCCAGATTCCTGACCGGTCCCGACTCGGCAGTGTCGTGGACCCTGGCCAGTCGCCTCTCCGCCTCGCGGGCCGCGGTCAGCGCCGCGCGTGCCGCGCGCGTGTGGTCGGTCGCGCCGTCGACGTGGAAGATGCCGAGCACCGCGTCGCCGATGAACCTCAGCACCTCACCGCCGTGATCCAGCACCGCGCCCGCGGTGCACTCGAAGTAGCGATTCAACAGCTGCAGGAACTGTGCGCCCGGCAACAGGTCGGCGAGCTCCGTCGAGCGGCGCATGTCGCTGTACCAGATCACCGCGGGTATGACCTCGCCGTCACCGAGCTTGATCTGACCGTTCAAGACGCGGCGACCGGCCTCGGCGCCCAGATAGGCGCTGGTGACGTTGAGTGCAGTCTGCTCGCGTCGGTGCAGCTTCGCGATGACCGCGAAACGGCTGCCCAGCCAACGTAGCACCGCCAGCTGGTCGTCGCTGAAGCCGTCTGGGGCGTCGCTGGCCCAGGACAGCATGCAGCCGTCCTTGCGCTGCCGGGCGCGCAGCTTCGGGCCGAAGGTGAGCAGCTGTGCGAAATAGTCGCTGGCGCCGCGGGCCTGCAGCTCGACGAGCATGGGAAAGTGGCGCCAGGCGCCTGACTCGTCCAGGCGCAGGCGCAGCTCCTCGTGCTCGGACTGGAGCAGGGCGTTCAGCGGGCTGCTGCGCCACTGCTCGCCCTGATCCTCACCGGGCTGGAGCTGGACGATTTCAGCCGGCCGCTCGCGCCGCCAGGTCACCGTGGAGGCCACGAACATGGGGTGTAGCGAGCGGGTCGCGAGGTGGGCACGCAGCAAGGGCAGCCCCGCCGCGCGCATGCGCTCGCAGAGACTGATGAACTGCGACGGCAGATCGATGTCGCCGAGCGCCCCGTCGATCAGCCAGTCGCTGATGGCCAGGAAGCGCGGGTCACGGCGTCCGCTAGCCTCGCTCACGCGTGTCTCTCCTGTCGGTCGTCCGATCGCGGCCGGTGGGGCTGAGCGCTGATCCTGACGGTGTCTGGTCACCGCACGGCGTGGCCGTGCGAGCACTGCTCGGGGGGCCGCGCGCCACGGCTAGTAGCCCAGGCCAGCAGCAATATACCGAGGCGGGCCCCAGGCCCGAAAGAGGCGAAGATGTCGGGCCGTGTCGAGTCGCGTGCGCGTACGACCGCGAAGATGGCAGAATCGCCGGATCCCCGGTCCGGGTCCGGACCGGGCTCGATCGTCTTCAAGAGCCATGTGGTGCGCCGCTGGCA
>JAGRHX010001405.1 GCA_020444775.1 Gammaproteobacteria bacterium | reverse complement strand
ACTTCGGACACACCCCACTAGCTCGAACGGAACGCGTCATCGAGATCGTCGTCGTCCGGGTCTTCGCGGCGGATCCAGGCGCCTGCGATCTTCACGAGGTGATCCGAGCAGTACGCGAGCACCGCGAGTCGAAGCCCACCGCTCTTCCCGCAACCTGGATATCCGAAGCGGACCTTCAGTCCCTTGGCATTCGGCACCCCTGACCTCACCGGTCAGATGCTCTTCCCCTGCTTCACGTCGCACGTTTGCACCGCGGCGAAGTAGCTGCAGAGGAATTGCTTCAGTGCCTCTCGGAACTCTTGGTGTCGCTCCGGCCCCAGCGTTTCCTCGAGTTCGGCGTTTGCCTGCCGGGCACCCGCGCAGATGACCCAGGTGATGTCCGTGGGTTCCAACGGTCAGAATGGTACGCCCTGATCGTCGATGGCGTCCGAGAATGACGAACCGGTCCAGGAATCGTCATCCTCCGTGAGCCAACGGTCATCCTCCAGGATCTGCTGCATCGCCGCGATCATGTTGATCGGGCTTCCTGTCCCGGTGCGGAACGCGGTGATCCATGCATCGTTCTCGTGTGAGTATTCCGATACCCAGGTCGCGGACTTGCCCTGGATCTTCCTGGATACGAGCTCCGCGATGCCGACCTGATCGTCCGTGAGAGTCTCGAAGGTGCGGAGGCTGCGACGCACGACCAGCGGCTTCTCCCACCCTTCCGTGGTCTGTTCGGCAAGACCGAGGTGCTCGAGGCTCTTCACGAGAGACCGCTCGTAGTGATTGACCACCGGACCTTGTGGCAGGGCGATGTACCCGGACCCGGTCATGGTCTCGCCGAGGTCGCGTAACGCACACAGGTCTGCATAGAACAGAGCCTTGTTGACGACCGTGATTCCGAGCTGCCTCAACGGGGTTGCCTGGAGGATTGCCATCGCGGCTTCGGTGACGCGGGTCACGGTGATCATGGTGGGCTCGCTGCGTCCCGATTCTACACAGGTGCGGGGACACTGGGTCTTTTTGGCTCCAGTATCGTGTTCGCTTTCCGGCGGCCCCCCGATCCGCGCCGTGTCGCTACACTCCGGTCCGCGCCATGACCTGGAGCCCAATGCTCGCCGAGATCCGTGAGCAGCCTGCCGTGCTGCAGCGCGTGCTCGATCGGTGCGCCAGGGCGAGTGACCTCGGGCACACAGCGCGCAGCGGCAGGCTGCACTTCGTCGGCTGTGGGGACATGTACTTCGCCGCTTGTCAGACCGAAGCAACCGCCCGCTCTGTCTGGGGGCTCGATGTCCGCGCTTGGCGGTCGATGGACATGCGCTGGGTGCACGGGCAACTCGGTGCGGGCGATGTCGTCGTCTGTGCGAGTGTCTCCGGGCGCACTCCCCGCACACTCGAGGCTGCATTGCTCGCAAAGCGCGCGTGTGCCCGGGTCGTCGGGATCACCGACAACCCCGGGTCGCCGCTCGAAGCGGCGCTCGAGGAGTGCCTTCTTCTGGGAACGGCCGAACCGAACTCGCTGGCGGACGGGGTCTACGCCGGGTACCGACACCACATCGCCCAGACCCAGACGTACACCGCGGTGCTCGCGGCCGAGCTCTGGATGGCGGCGTGCGCGGTCGGCG
>JAGRHX010001404.1 GCA_020444775.1 Gammaproteobacteria bacterium | reverse complement strand
CGAGATCGCCGCTGAACACCAGGCGGCGGCGCAGGTCGCCTTCACGAAGATCGAGGATCAGGCAGGCCGAGCCCAGAATGTGACCGGCGTCGACGAAGGTAGCGGTGACGCCTGGCACGACCTCGACGGCCTCGCCGTAACGATGTCCGACGATCTGGCGCATCAAGTGCTCTGCATCCTGGATGCCGTACAGCGGCTGCACGGGCGGTCGGCGTTGGCCGGCGCGGTGGCGATTCTCACGCCTGATCTCGAGCTCCTGCAGGTGGGCGGCATCACGCAGCAGCACCGCGCACAGCTCGCGGGTCGCATTGTGGGTATGCACCGGACCGTTGAAACCACGACGCATCAGCAGCGGCAGTCGCCCGGAGTGATCGAGATGGGCGTGCGAGAGCAGCACCGCGTCGATCTCGTTCGCCGCGAACGGAAAGTCCCGGGCATTGCGTGCCTCGTCCTCGGCCGAGCCCTGAATCAGGCCACAGTCCAGCAGCAGTCGGTGGCCATTCACCTGCAACAGGTGACAGGAGCCGGTGACTTCGCCAGCGGCGCCGTAGAAGGTCAATTGCATACTCGCACTCCTTACATGCTCGGGACGTCGATTACGCAATCTGCGGACTGTGTCACCAACGTTGCGGGCAGGTGTAGAGTAGCGTGATGGTTCGGGTCACAGCCACGAAAGGGAAGCCCATGCTCGAACGCCGCGCCTACGTCCAACACCCGGCCCAACACCCGGCAATGTCTCGATGCCTGGCAATGTCATGTGCCTGGTGGCGGGTCCCGCGCTCCGTGGCAGGGGCCTCCTTGGTGCTCGCGCTGTTCGCGGTCATGCTCGTCGCCTCGCGTCCGGTGCTCGCCCAGCCGGCGCTCGCGCCAGTGCCAGAGCAGCTTGATCTGTTCCTGGTGCTGGACAACTCGGGCAGCATGAAGAAGACCGATCCCGAGGGTCTGGCAGGCGTTGCCAGTAGCATGTTCGTGCAGTCCCTGCGGCAGTCCATCGAGCCGGATCGCGCGCTCGATGCACGAGTCGGCGTGATCATCTTCGACGATCGGGTGCGGGTGTCCTCAGAGCTGACGCCGGTAGGCCGGCTCGACATGGGCGCCGCGCTTGCCGGCCTTGACTATCGTGGACTGCACACCAACACGCCCGGCGCTGTGGAACGAGCGCTGTACGAGCTCAAGAACAATGCCCGCGGCGACTCGGCGAAGGCGGTGGTGTTGCTGACCGATGGCATCGTCGATACCGGCAACGCCACCCAGGATCGAGAAGCGAGCCGCTGGTTGCGCGAGGATCTGAGCGCGCAGGCGGCCGCGGATGGCGTGCGCATCTTCGAGATCGCGCTCGGTAACGATGCCGATTTCCAGCTCCTGCAGGTCGTGGCTGCCCGTACCGGTGGCGATTACCAGCGTGCCATGCAGGCCAGCGATCTGCCGGCCGTCTTCGAGCGCCTGGGTACGACCCTGCAGTCGCGTCTGGTCGACGAGGCCCGTCAGCGTGAGGCTGCTGTTGCCCGACTCGAGGCCGCCAGCGTGCCGGCGGCGGTGCTCGAGTCGAGCGTGCCCGCGCCGCTGGTGAGCGCGTCGCGCCCGGCTGATGCACCCGGCTCGACGAGCGACGCTCGCGCCACGGACATGGCGCCCTCGACGGTCAGCGCAGGGGCAGACGGCGGGGCCGGTGACCGAGAGACATCGATGCCGCATGACCGCGCGGTGGCGACGGGCGCACAGGCCGGGAATGACGCGCCAAGCGCGCCGGCGGAGGGCGCGACCCGGCCCGGTGACACCGGCATTGCTGACGGCGCCCGGGCCAGCAACGACGTGGCTTCCGACGGGGCGACCGACGGGGCGACTGACGGGGCGACCGACGGGGCCACGG
>JAGRHX010001403.1 GCA_020444775.1 Gammaproteobacteria bacterium | reverse complement strand
GCTTGAGGATCGGTACGCTCGAAGTCCACCGCTTCGGTCCCGGCATAGGGCGGCGCCGCGGCGGTCAGGTCGCCGACTCTGGGATCGTCGACCTTGACCACCTGCGCGCCCATGCCGGCCAGCAACAAGGTGCAGTAGGGACCGGACAGGAATCGGGTCAGGTCCAGGACCAGCAGGTCGTCGAGCAGGCGGTTCATCGGCGAGGCGTTCGACATGATCAGTCTTCGCGGTGGATGGCGTAGCCGGCCGGCGCCATGCCGATCGGGGTCACCTGCAAGGTGTTGATGTTGACGTGCTCGGGCAGCATGGTGGTGTAGAAGATGACATCGGCCAGGTCGTCACCGCTCAACGGCGTGAAGCCCTGGTAGTGGGCGTGGGTCCGCTCGGGGTCGTCGCGAAAACGCACCTCGGTGAAACGGGTCTGGGTCATGCCCGGCTCGATCGAGCTGACCCGTACCCGGGTGCCGAGCAGATCGCAGCGCAGGTTCAGAGAGAACTGGCGTACGAAGGCCTTGCTGCCGCCATAGACGTTGCCACCGCGGTAATTGTTTGTGGCCGCGGTCGAGGAGATGTTGACGATGTGACCACGGTTGCGCTCGACCATGCCCGGCAGCACCGCGTGGGTGCAGTACAACACCCCCTTGATGTTGGTGTCGACGATGCTCTCCCAGTCGTCCAGATTGGCTTGCTGCGCCGGCTCCGCGCCGGGGCCGACGCCCGCGTTGTTGACCAGGATGCTGATCGCCGCGAACGCCTCGGGCAGCGTATCGAAGGCACGCCGCACCGCGTCGCGGTCGCGCAGGTCCAGCGCGAGTGGGTGGATGAGCGACTCGAGCCCCGATCGGGTCTGGGTCAGCCGCTGCGGATCGCGATCCGCCGCGATCACACGCGCGCCTTCGCTGGCGAAGCGACGCGCGGTGGCGGCACCGATGCCGGCGCCCGCGCCGGTGACGAAGACGATGTGGCTGGACGCCTTTGACATGCGTGGTTCCTCCGCTGGTTGGCCCTTGTCCCGATGTCCGGGCAAAGAGGCCATACTATGACATCGGCAACCGCCGTCTACAGACAGACCATCTAGAGGAGAAGCGCCGTGGACGTTGGATTCATGATGCTGTTCGCCAGCTATGGCTGGGACGACTGCAGCGACGATCAGGTGTGGAGGGAAGAGCTGGAGCTTGCCAGCATCGCCGCGGACTCGGGTTTCGACGTGCTGTGGTCGGCGGAGCATCATTTTCGCGACTACTCCTTCGTGCCGGACAACATCCAGCTCATGACCTGGCTGACGGCACGCTATCCGGACATCGACGTCGGCACCGCCGCGGTGATCCTGCCCTGGCACGACCCGCTGCGGGTGGCCGAGAACGCCGCGGTGCTGGACATGCTCAGCGGTGGTCGACTGCGCCTGGGCTTCGGACGTGGTCTCGCGCGCCGCGAGTTCGAAGCCTTCAGGATCAGCATGGACGAATCGCGTGGCCGTTTCGACGAGGCCGCGCCGATGATCGTCAAGGCGCTGCAGACCGGCTTCATGGAGGGCGACGGGACCTTCTACAAGCAGCCGAAGGTCGAGCTGCGGCCCAGACCGAAGAACTCGTTCGATGGCCGCATCTATGCGGTTGCCTCCAGCGAGGACTCGGTGGTGTCGGCGGCCAAGCTGGGCGCGCACATCGTCATGTTCGCCGATCGGCCTTGGGAGATGCGGGTGCCGGTCATCGACCGTGGTCGTGAGCTGCACCGTCAGATCCACGGCAGCGAGCCGCCCACGGTGATGCTCACCGACTTCTGCGTGTGTGGTGAATCGCTGGAGGAGACCGAGCAGTGGGCGCGCCAGTACCAGGGCAAGTTCGTCGAGAGCAACTTCGAGCACTACGAGTTCCTGGGTGAGCACTTCAAGGACGTGAAGGGCTATGACAGCTATCAGCAGAAAGCCGAGATCGCGCGCAAGGGCGGCGGTCTGGACGCCGCGACCGCCGGCTTCATGCAGGCCGCCTGCTGGGGCACCCCGGACCGGGTGCTGCGTCAGCTCGAGGAGCGTCGTCGTGTGGTCGGTGATTTCGAGCTGAACGTCGCGTTCCGCTTCGGTGGCATACCCTTCGAGCGGGCCCGCAAGGGCATGCAGCTGTTCGCCAAGGAGGTGTTGCCGGTGTTGAAGAGCTGGTAGGAAATCAGGATGTGGGGCCGGCCGGGGGTCTCACACACGTTGCACCTGGCGGTCACCGAACAGACCGCTGGGGCGCAGCCAGAGCATCACGATCACCAGCACGGCCGCCATCAGGCCGGCCGTGCCGGTGCCGACCAGTGGGTCCAGATAGCCGCTGGCAAGGCTCTCGCCGAGACCGATCGCCAGCGCGCCGAGGAAGCGATGGCGGTCGTTCGAGCAAACGCGACGACAACAGAACAACTCGGCGACACGTTCTGGCTCGGCCGACGCATGGAGCGTTACAGCAGCGTGCAGTTGCTGATGCTGCTGGGCTTCGAATTCGACCAGGCGCTACGACGCCTGCCGGTGGGCGAATGGCACGGGCCGGTCAAGT
>JAGRHX010001402.1 GCA_020444775.1 Gammaproteobacteria bacterium | reverse complement strand
ACGTAGACGCGGTCGTAGCCCTGGTGGAGATCTCCCGAGCCCAGGGTGTTCTCGAATCGCCACAGCTGATAAAGGCTGCTCAGGTAGAGCGTCTGCGATGTCGCGCACAATCCCATGCAGCGTGGGAAGGCACGGTTGAACACGTCCAGTCGCCCATCCGGCTTGAGCCCGAGCAGGAACAAGCGACCCGCCTGATAGGTGGTGAAGGCGAGACTCACGCCTTGCTCGGCCAGCCACGCGGTGAACTGGCGTGAAGTCTGCATATCGAAGGGCGGTCGCGCCGCGCTCGCAGAGTGCCCGGCCTGGCCGGCCGAGCCGCGCTCGGACGTCTGCGAAGACGTGGGACGATGCATGACCGGGGTGCCTCCGTGGCGTGCAGCGATACCAGCTGCATCAATGACAGGGAGTGTCCCGTAGACCGCTGATCTCGATCAACCATCGGCCCGATACATGTCCTTGAAGGGAATGGGCTTCTTGGTATCCGTTCCGAGGTGTTGCCGCGCGTGACATGTGGCCCGGTTCGAGCATACTGAGCGACGGCCTCGTCAGTCGGCGTACGATTCAACTGATCGTGTTCAACCGATCGTGATTGCGGGCGCGTACCCGGTATCGGATGCTACAGACGGCATTTCGGGTACAGCCTCGGTTGCACTCGTGTCGATTGCAGCAAGGTTTCATCCGCAACCAGATTCGGTCAATGATGCAATCCTGCCCAGCCACCGAGCTTCAAGCGTTCGAAATATCTGGACGTGATCCATCCTGGAGCAATCTATGAAAGCCACCGATCGACTTCAGTGCATCTCCCGCGGCGCGCGTGCGCGGACGCTGCTGCTTGCCGTGACCCTGCTGCTGTGTCCGTTGCTTGCGCCCGCGGCCGACACCATCAAGGTCGCATACATCAAGAACACACCGGGTGCGCCGCTGTTCCTGCTGCCCGAGATGGGCAAGAAGCAGGGACTGGACATCGAGCTGGTCGAGTTCAAGCGCTACGCCGACGCGCGAACTTCGACCGCCACCGGGCAGACACAGCTCGGTCAGATGGGACCGCAGGACCCGTCGATCATGGTCGCGCAGGGCGCGCGCAAGCTGCTCGGCGTGATGGGCCTGGCGGTCGGTGGTGACGTGGTCATCGTCCGTCGCGGCGTCACCATCGACAAATGGGAGGACTTCATCGGCAAGAAGATCGGTGTCGCCAAGGGCGGTATCAGCTGGCTGAAGTTCGTCGCCTCCATCGAGCGCAACGGCGTCGACTACTCCAAGCTCGACATCATCAACCTGACCGGTGCGCCGGTGAACTTCGATCAGGCCTTGAAGAAAGGCGATCTGGACGCGTGGATGGCGTGGGAGCCGTTCGGTGCTACGGCGCTGCTCGGCGGCTACGGCTACTACCCGATCACCGACCACAATGCCACGCCGGAGGTCGGCGCCTTGAACGGCATCGTCGCGGCCAACAAGGAATGGGCGGAGGCCAATCCCGAGACCGCGCAGAAGCTGGTCAGCCTGCTGGTCGAGGCGGTGGACCATCTGAAGGCGAACCCGGCGAAATGGGGTGGCCTGCTGAAGGATGCCACCGGCATGGACACGCCGACCATCTCGCTGTCGATGCTGACCACGCGGCTCGACTACAACCTGTACCAGACCACCATCGAGAACATGACCGGCTTCATGCACAAGGTCGGGCTGCTGCGCAGCGACCCGAGCGATGAGCTGTTCAAGGACTTCTTCACCTACAAGTTCCTGATGGCCGCCACCGGCAAGTCGGCCGTCGAGCTGGGGGCGACCCGATAGCAATAGCAACGGAGCACACGCGTCCACACCGAGCCCCGGGCCCAATCATGGCTGCTGCAACTTTGTCGCAATCGTTCGCGCGCTGGGCGCGGCTGCTCACGGTGCCGGTGCTGGCGCTGGTGGTGTGGGAGCTGCTGGTCAGGGCGGGGGTGTTGGAGCAGGGCCTGATACCCTCACCGACCAGCATCGCCAGCGAGTGGCACACCTGGATCTTCGGGGCCCGGGGCCGGATGCTGAACCTGTACTCCGGCACCTGGTTGGGCAACATCGGCTTCAGCGCGAGTCGGGTGCTGCAGGGGTTTGCCCTGGGGGCCAGCGCCGGCGTGGTCATTGGCGTGCTGATCGGCCAGAACCGCTGGGCCGCGAGTCTGCTCGACCCGAGCATCCAGCTGATACGGCCGATTCCGATCACCGCCTGGCTGCCGATCTCGGTGGCCCTGTTCGGGCTCAGCGCCGGCAGCGCGCTGTTCCTGATCGCGTTGGGCGCGTTCTTCCCGGTGGTGATCAACACCGTGCACGGTGTGCGTGAGACGCGCCGTACCCTGGTGCGCGCGGCGCGCATGATGGGCTGCAGCCGCGCGCGTCTGGTCTGGCGGGTGGTGTTGCCGTCGGCCCTGCCGAACATCATCACCGGTCTGCGGTTGGGCATGGGGGTGGCCTGGGTCTGCATCATCGTCGCCGAGATGATCGCGGTGCAGAGCGGGCTCGGCTATGTGCTCTGGGACGCCTATTATTTCGGTCGCATGGAAATCGTGGTCGCCGACATGATTTCGATCGGGCTGCTCGGCCTGCTCTCGGACCGGATCATCCTGCTGCTCAGCCGGCCGTTGCTGCGCTGGCAGACCCTGGAGGCGCACAGCGGATGATCAGGATGATGGCGTCGCGAAACCGTTCTCTCGCGCCCTATCTGGTCGCGTGTATCCTGCCGGCCTGTGTGTTGCTGGCCTGGGAGATCGCCGGTCGCGGCGACGGCCAGCTGCCACCACCGACCCGCATCGTGCAGGCCTGGGGCGTTTGGTTGCTGGGCGAGACTGGTGGCGGCACCGGCGTCTACTCGGGTACCTGGCTGGCCGACGCCTGGGTCAGCACCGTGCGGGTGCTCAAAGGGATCCTGGTCGCTACCCTGGTCGGTGTGCCGCTCGGCATCCTGATCGGCTGGTCGCGTCGAATCGCCGACTTCATCGACGCACCGGTGCAGCTGACCCGGCCCATTCCGATCACCGCCTGGGTGCCATTCTCGATGATCCTGTTCGGTGTCGCCGACGGCAGCACGGTGTTCCTGATCGCGCTCGGCGCCTTCTATCCGATCGTGGTCAACACCACCCACGGTGTGCGTCAGATCCGCAGGACCCTGATCAGGGCCGCGAGCATGATGGGCTGCGGTCGGCTCCAGCTCCTGTGGCGGGTGGCATTGCCGGCGGCCCTGCCCAACGTGCTCACCGGTCTGCGTCTGGGTGTCGGTGTGGGCTGGGTCTGCGTGGTGGTCGGTGAGATGATCGCGGTGAAGAGCGGTCTGGGCTACGTGCTGTGGGATTCGCTGACCTACAAGCGCATGGACATCACCATCATCTCGATGCTGTCGATGGGCCTGCTCGGCGCGTTGACCGATCTGCTGATCGTCTTGCTCAGCCGGCGTCTGCTGCGCTGGCAGGCCCTGGAGTCCCAGTAATGAACGAAGCCGTGTCCATGTCCGACGAGCGGGTGTTCTCGCTGACGGACAAGATCGTCATCGAGTCGGTGCACAAGTCCTTCGTCAAGCCCCGCCAGCTCACGGTGCTCGACGACATCAGTCTTAGCATCAAGGACAAGGAGTTCGTCTGTCTGCTGGGGCCAAGTGGCTGTGGAAAGTCGACCCTGCTCAATATCGTCGCCGGCTTCGATCAGCCGACCCGCGGCCGTGCCTTGTTCGCCGGTGAGCCGGTCACCCGACCGGCGCCGCAGCGTGCGGTGGTGTTCCAGGAAATGGCCTTGTTCCCCTGGATGAGCGCGCTCGATAACGTCACCTTCGGGCCCACCGCGCAGGGCATGTCCAGACGCGAGGCACGCGAACGTGCGCGTCGCTACATCGAGCTGGTGGGGCTGAATGGCTTCGAGCATCACTATCCGGCCGAGCTGTCGGGGGGCATGAAGCAGCGTGTCGAAATCGCACGGGTGCTGGTCATGGAGCCGCAGGCCTTGCTCATGGACGAGCCGTTCGGCGCGCTGGACGCGCAGACCC
>JAGRHX010001401.1 GCA_020444775.1 Gammaproteobacteria bacterium | reverse complement strand
CGGTCGGCGACATGACCGGTCGCGTCTTCACCAAGCCGATCGTGCTTGCCGATGACGTGCCACAGGAAATTGCCGACTTCGCCGAGAATATCGACCTAGCCGGGCGGCATATCAACGTGTTCGCCCGTGACGTCTTCTATGACGCGCTGCAAACCGGCGTCGGGTATATCCTGGTCGATATGCCGATTGCGCCGAAACAGGCGAAGCCGCGGACCAGGGCAGAATCGAAAGCGGCAGGGTTGCGGCCCTATCTGGTTTATCTCACCGTCGAGCAATTGATCGGTTGGAAGTCCGAAATGATCGGCGGCGTCGAGACGCTGACACAGGTTCGCATTCGCGAATTCGTGACCGAGCCGGACGGTGACTTTCACGAAACGCACGTCGAACAGATTCGCGTTCTGGAACCCGGCAAGTGGACCATCTACCGGAAGCGGGCCGGCGGTTCGAACATCGCTGTCGAGTGGATCGAATACGAGTCAGGCGCGACGAGCCTGAAAAAGATCACGCTTGTTCCGGTCTACTTGAACCGCACCGGATTCATGACCGGTGCGCCGCCGCTTGCCGATCTCGCCGACCTCAACGTCGCGCACTGGCAATCGAGTTCGGATCAGCGAAACATCCTGCATGTCGCCCGCGTACCGATCCTGGTCGGTAGTGGTTTCGAAGAAGCGGATCAAATCGCGGTCGGCGCCTCGTCGATGATCCGGACGACGAATCCGAGCGCGACGTTGAAATACGTCGAGCATTCGGGCGCCGCGATCGGTGCCGGCCGCGACGAGCTGAAAGACCTCGAATTCCAGATGCAGGCGCAAGGTCTGCAGCTCCTTGTGCCGCAGCCTGGAAGTCAGACGGCGACCGGTGAAATCCGCGACGACGTGAAAGAGCGGTCACAGCTCGCGACGATGGCCGCTGCGCTCCAGGACGTCTTGGAAGTGGCGCTCGGCTACATGGCCGAATTCATCGGCGAGTCTCGAGGTGGCGGCTCGGTCGCGATCAACAGCGACTTCGGGGTCTCGCCGGTCGGCGATTTCACCATGCTCCTGAACGCCGTCAACAGCGACCAGATCAGCCGAACGACCTTTTGGCGCGAAGCGATGCGGCGAGGGGTACTCGCCGATGACTTCGACCCGGATATCGAAGCCGCATTGCTCGACGAACAGGCGCCAAAGCTCGGCATGGATCTCGGCTGAGCCGACACCCTCTCAACCCTCCCTGAACGAACGAAGGACACTGAACGATGACGATTTACGAAACGCTCTTGAGCCGCTGGAATCCGAAGCACGACGACGATCCGAAGATGGAGCCCGTCAAACGGGCGATGCAAATGGTGATCGAGGTTCCGGCGAAGCTTCACGCCCAGCAAGAGGCACTTTCCAGGAATCCGAACCTTTCTGCGGTCGGAAGATACGAAGAAATCCGCAAAAGCTTCAGCACGTCGGACGTCGGCGGCAGGCTCCAGCTTGCTCGGAAGACGGTCGAGACGATGCGCGCCAAGCAGGACGAGCGGCGGGCCAATCTGCTGCCCCGGAGTCCCGACAAAACCGATGCCGCCGGAGCCGCGATGCGGGTGGAACTCCGGGCCATGCTCCGGAGCATGGGCAACGGAAAGAGAATCCAGCTTTTGCTTTCGAGCGATGCCGATTCACGGTTTCAGGACGCGGCCCTTGAGGCGCCGGACGCCGCCAGCGGGATCACTGCGGAGATTCGAGAGCGACTGACGGATGCTGTCACGGAACGGCTGTTCCCCGGCGAAGCGGCGAAGCTCGAAGAGATCGACGAGGCAATCGGCTTGGTCGATGCGACATACAAGGTGGTCATGACCGACGTTTCCAGATTTGCCGGTCTGCCCGACAACAATCGCAACGTGATCGAGTCGGCCGTCACGGACGCCCTGGGTCCCGAAAAGGTCGGCAACATCGACGCGGTCGTGTCTCAGGATTTTGCCGGCTTCGCCGACGACTAGAGGCCACGGGGTCGCGGTGCTTGTTCCTTCCCACCGCGACAACGGGAGAGGCCGGGCGGGGTTCGGATGGTGTCCCGCCCGGTCATCACAAAACGAAACGCCCGGCGCGTTGCAGCACCGAGCGGTTCGCGGAAGTCAGTACTCTTGGCGGAGTTCGCTCGACATACCGCAAATCGCATTCAGAGGCAACGTGCAGGGCGCCGATCATTAGGAGTCTAAGGAATGCACACTGCCTCTGAACTAGCACTATTTGAGCGACGAAAGGCCGAGCGCGAAGCCGTTAAACTGACGGTCGCCCAAGCTGAAACGGACGTCCCGCCCCTCGCTGATCGCCTTGCGGTTCCGGTGTCCTGGGAAGCGATCGACGTCCTTTGCGCGTTCTATGACGAGCATCCGCCGACCACCGGAATCTTCCATCTTGGATGGGATATGCGCCGCTTGTTCGGCGACGAGGCGGAAGACGAGTATTCGCTTTGGGCGATGTCGCACGACGGCGCGTCACGTGCCGAGGCGTCGCTACAGTGGAACAGCTTCACCCGCGATCGCGTCGAAACCGATGCGCTACTGATCGACGCCCTGGACGAAGCGGAGTCGCAAGGGGCAGCGCTGCCGACGGCGGAAACTACCGCGATCGAACGCCTTCGCCATAGTGCCGCAGCACGCCAAGCAGCGCGGAAAGATGCGGAGCGGAAAGAAGATGAGCGGGATTCCGCCGCAGACGGCGCCTTGCTCCGGTGGAACACCCGCCAAGATCATTATTGGAACCTCGTGGCCGCAGGAGCGATTCCGGCAATGCCTATTCAAAGTCAAGGAGTGCCGCTGCCGTCGAACGTGACGCCACTACCGATCGGCTACGACGCCAAGTCCAGCGAGGTAGCCGGCATTGCCGCCACGCCCTTTCGTTGGGTCGAGCCTTCAAGCCTGCCGCAGCGGGAATGGCTCTATGGGCATTTCCTGATCCGCCGGCAAGTTTCGTTGACGGTTGCGCACCCTGGCGCCGGCAAGTCGACCCTGACGATAGCCGAAGCGCTGGCGATGGCGACCGGCCGCATGCTTCTGCATGACGCCGTGCACCAGCCGTGCAAGGTGTGGCTTTGGAACGGTGAAGATCCGATTGACGAGCTGCAGAGGCGCATTGCCGGCGCCGCCCTGCATCACAAGATTCCCCCCGAGTGGATCGAGGGTCGACTGTTCGTCGACTCCGGCCGGCGAAACCCGATGGTCATCGCTCACACGACCCGCGAAGGGACCACGGTCGCGAAACCCGTCGAAGACGCGCTCACGGCGACGATCCGGGCGAACGAAATCGACGTCGTGGTGATCGACCCGTTCGTCAGCGCTCACTCGGTTTCAGAAAACGACAACAACGCCATCGACCTGGTTGCGAAGACATACGCTCGGATCGCTGACGTTACCGGCTGCGCAATCCACCTTGTGCACCACTCCCGCAAGACAGGAGGCGAATCCGTTGACGCCGAACACTCCCGCGGCGCCTCCGCACTTTTAGGCGCGGCTCGAGCGGCACGGACGATGAACGTCATGACCGCTGACGAGGCGGCAAAGGCTGGCGTCGAAAACCGGTTCGCACACGTCCGGATTGACGATGGTAAGGCGAACCTCGCGCCGCGGTCCGACAAGGCATCATGGATCAAGCTCGCCGGGCAGTACCTGAAAAACGGTCCCATGGGCGACGCTGGTGACAGCGTTGGCGTGGCGACGCGGTGGCGGTGGCCCGATGCGATGGAAGGCATCACTCCGGAAAATCTCGTGGCGGTTCAAGCGGCCGTGGCAGGCGGGCAATGGCGGGAAAACATTCAGGCGAAGGCATGGGTAGGGAAACCAATCGCCGAAGCGCTCGGGCTCGAC
>JAGRHX010001400.1 GCA_020444775.1 Gammaproteobacteria bacterium | reverse complement strand
ATCGTGGGAGGCATCGGCGGACGCGGGGTGGTCGCTACTGCCAGCTACGAGGCCCGCGAGTTCGGAGTCGGGTCGGCGATGTCGACGGCCGAGGCACGACGGCGCGCTCCGCATGCCGCCTATCTGGGCGGCCGCTTCGACGCCTACCGGCAATCGAGTCGCATCGTGATGGCGCTGCTGCACGAGTTGAGCCCGGTCGTGGAGCCGCTGAGCATTGACGAGGCGTACGTCGATCTCGCGGCGGGCGGTATCGAGACCAGTTCTGTCGTGGAGCTGGACCGGCTGGTCGGTGATCTGCGTGCCGAGCTGACCCGCCGGACCGAGGGACTGAGTGCCTCGGTCGGGGTCGGCTCGAGCAAGTTCATCGCAAAGCTCGCCTCGGAGGCGGCGAAGCCGGATGGATGGCTCGTCGTGGCCCCCGGGCGGGAGCTGGAGATGATCACGCCGATGTCCGTGCGCGCGGTGCCCGGTGTCGGGCCGGCAACGATGGAGCGGCTGGCCCGGCTCGGCGTGGTGACGGTGGCCGATCTGCAGCGAGCCTCGGCCAAGGAACTGGTGCGTGAGCTCGGCCAGGCTGCGGGATCCGGCCTGCGTGAACTGGCGTTCGCCAGGGACGATCGCGCGGTGCAGGCGGTCCGCGAAGCGAAGTCCATCTCCGTGGAGGACACGTTCGCGACCGATCTGACCGATCCGCACGAGATCGCCGCGGTGATCGACCGGGACGCGGTGCTGGTGGCCGCCCGGATGCGCAAGGCAGGGCTGTTTGCGCGGACGGTGACGATCAAGGTGCGGCTTGGAGACTTCACCACATGGACGCGATCACGGACGCTGGACGGGGCTACCGACTCCGCGGAGCGAATCCGGGCCGTCGCCCGTGGACTGCTGGGCGGCCTGGCGACAACCAGCGGGGTGCGCCTGCTGGGGGTCGGGGTGGCGAACTTCACCGCGGCCCCCCAGGAGGAGTTGTTCTGGGCCGACGAGGAACTCGGTCCGATGACCGAAGAGGTCACCTCGGTGCCGGCGATGAGGCGGCGGCACGGGTCGAGCGGCGCATGGATCCCCGGCATGGATGTCGAGCACGAAGAACACGGCCGCGGCTGGGTCTGGGGTGCAGGTCACGGGGTCGTCACCGTGCGTTTCGAGACCCGGTTGACCGGTGTCGGTCCGGTCCGCTCGCTCGCGTCCGACGACCCGGGACTTCATCCGGTCGGGCCGCTGCCGATGGCCTTCCAGGTCGATGACAGCGAGGATCCGGCCCCCGGTTAGCGATCCGAGGGCCGGACACGGGACCCGCCTATCCGTGCGGCGACGTCAGTTCTTGCGCTGCTGCCTCGCGAACAAGATCAACATCAGCAACAGCACGGCGCCGTAGGCGATCTGCTGGCCGGCATCCGACAGGCCGACGACCTGCAAGAAGCTGAGCAGAACCACGATGGTGCCGACGCCGGAGAAGGTGCCTCCGTACCCGCCGACGCCGCCGAAGATGCTGGTGCCGCCGATCACGACTGCAGCAATCGCGATCAACTCCAGACCCTGCCCGGCGTCGTTTTGGGCTTTCATGAATTTCGAAGCAGAGATCACGCCGGCCAGCCCGGCAGCAAAGCCGCTGATGCCAAAGGTGATGGTGCGCACGAGGATGACGTTGATCCCGGATAGGCGCGCCGCTTCGGGATTATCGCCCGCCGCAAACACATAGCGGCCAAACTTCGTGCGCGTGAGCACGAACGTCAGGATCAGCGCGAAGCCAAGCCAGAGGATCACCGTATTGCGCACGTCGCCAATGCTGCCGCGGGCCAGGAGCTGGAAGTTGTCATCGCTGACGCGCACCTGCTCTGCCTGGGTAATGATGAGCGCCAACCCACGAATGACAATGCCGGAGGCGAGCGTTGCCACGAACGTGTTGATGCCCAGAACGGTGACGAGTACCCCATTCAACAAGCCGAACAGCGTGCCGACGCCAACCCCCGCGATCCAGCCCAGATACGGAGCAGCGGCGGCGAACGCCTCAACCTGCCCCAGATCGCGCGCGACAAAGGCAGCGACGACGCCGGACATGGCGAAGATCGCTCCCATCGAGAGATCGAACCCGCCCGCGATGATGACCACCGTGACCGCGACCGCCATCAAACCGATCTGGTGGGCCTGGTCGAGAATGTTGAGTTGGTTGCGAACGGTGAAGAATGCCTCTGTCTGAAACGCAAGGAAGGCAAAAAGCACGGCAAACGCAATCACAATGCCGTAGTCAAGGACGATTTCGGAAAAGCTTCGCTGCTTCCTGAGTTCACGTTTCGCCACTGCCATATCTCACCTGCTTGTCTGTTCTGCCGGGTTTTCCGTGCCGAACGCCGCGCGCATGATCGCCCGTTCATTCATCGCGTCATTCTCATCCTGAAACTCGGCAACGATCTGTCCCAGGCGCATCACCAGAACACGATGCGAAAGGCCCAGAATCTCCTCGATTTCGGATGAGACTAACAAGATTGCCAATCCCTGCCGCGCAAGATCAGCGATCAGTTCGTAGATCGCCTGCTTCGCGCCCACATCAATGCCGCGCGTCGGCTCGTCGATGATAAAGACCGTTGGGCGCTCAAACAACCACTTGCCAAAGAGCGCCTTCTGCTGGTTGCCGC
>JAGRHX010000107.1 GCA_020444775.1 Gammaproteobacteria bacterium | reverse complement strand
GGCAGTGCTACATCGGCCGCATTTCACCGAGGATTATCACCGTGACCAACACCGTCACCATCGTGCGCACGCCCGACAATGCGCCGATCAACGCCACCGCCTGCACCATCCGCGGGGATCTCGATTCGCCGCTGTGGACTATCCAGCTGACCATCGGCGATGCCGCATCGCTCGATCTGCTCAGGCCCGGCCCCAGCGGCGCCCCACGTACCATCCGCGCGACCATCAACGGTCACGCCTGGGTGTTCCAGATCGAGCAGTTCGCCGAGGCCGCGCGGTTCGGATCCATACAGCGCACCGCCAGCGGCAGATCGACTGTCGCACTGCTGACCCGCGACTACGCGCCAGCCCGCACGCGCATGCAAACCGCAGCCCGCAACGCAGACCAGCTGGTCGACGAGGAGCTCGATGGCACGGGATTCAGCGCCGACTGGAACGGCCCCACGTGGCTGGTGCCAGGCGGGTTGTGGTCGTATGCGGATCTCGCCCCGCTCGATGCCCTGCGTACCATCGCCGAGGCCTGCGGGTGCGTGCTGCAGGCGCACCAGACCGATCCCGTTGTGCGCATCATCCCCGCGTTCCGGGCCCGGCCGTGGAAGTGGAGCATCACCGCCCCAGACGTCGACATCGTCGACGACTACGTGCTTGAGCGTAGCATCGGCAGCGCTCAAGGCATCCGACACAACGCCGTCGAAGTTCGCGGAGAGGTCTCGGGCGGCATCCGCGGCGAGGTCAAGATCGCCGGCACCGATGGCGCGATCGCACTACCGCAGGTCACCCATCCCCTGATCACCGCCTACGCCGCCGCCGAGTCGCGCGGCATCTACGAACTGAGCCGAGTCGGCCCCATCGGTCGCGTCACCATCGAGCTGCCGCTGTTCCCACCCACCACCGAGCCCGGCCTGGTGCTGCCCGGCATGCTGGCCAGGCTGTCAGGCACGCTGATGACCCGCGCCATGGCGGTGAGCATCGGCTCTACCTGGTCTGCCGAGGGCGGGCTGTACGTCCGCCAATCCCTCGAACTGGAGCGCCACTACGATGCGTAACCTCTGGCAGCAACTCACCGGCCTGTTGCCCGCACAGCGCCGCATCATCGGCGCTGTCACCGCCCACAACGCCGACGGCACCAGCACCATCCAGACTTACGGCGGATTTTTCAGAGCCCGCGGCCAGATCGTGCCCATCGGCCAGCAGGCAGAGATCGAGGGCGGCGCGGTAGTGCGTCAGGCGGTGACGCTGACGACGGTGTCGATCGAGGTTTGACCCGACAAGCGGTAGTTGCATCACCACGCATTGCGTGGCCTAATAGCTTCACGGTCAGGGGATTCCAGATCGCCGACACCAGCCGGTAGCCTGGTGAGGAATAGAAAAATGAAAACCAATGTCCCTAGCGCGTTAAGTGTTTCCGCAGCCGAAGCGGCTCTGAATGCAGCCATCATCCGAGCAGAATATCCTTGCGCAGCCAGTCAACTTCGATTGGCTGCTAATGCCGGTCCATCTCAGCTCGCATGCGAGGCGAGCAAAATCAATATGTACATTTCCCGAGATCTGCACGACGCAGACTATTCTGGAGTGGATATGCCTGCTCATCAGGCGGCCTACGACGCGCTAAGCGCCCTTGTTCGGGAAATCATTTTGTGAGCGCGTTTGCCTCCCTCCTGCGCAGGGCTGACACTCTGCGCAGGCATGAATCCGACCCGATCCGCGAATCATGGTTAGCCGGCTACATGCGCGGCCTGCGGCGAGCACATCACGGCGATTCATTCGGCTCGCAGGCCGAGCACCAGCTGTTTCTAGACGCGGTGAATTCCAATGACCCGCAACGCGCCGCCCTCGGGCGAGGCTATGCGGCTGGGCTGACAATGACGATGAGAGATCCAGATTGACTCCCTCAGCACCAACGCCGCAACAGGTCCGCGCCGCCCGCGAGGCGGCCGGACT
>JAGRHX010001399.1 GCA_020444775.1 Gammaproteobacteria bacterium | reverse complement strand
CAGGGAGACCGGTCTACAGGGAGACTGGCCGCAGCGAGCCAGTCCTCAGCTCGCTGGGAGCCCGTTCGCCGAGGCAGCGCGGATTGACCGTCGCCGTTCGCCCTTCTCGCCCCCATCAGGTCACAATATTGGCGCGACTCAGCGCAACTCAATCAACATTTAACGAATCCTTCTTCGGCCCGACTGAATCGATCTATACGGTCGCGTGCATTTCCAATTGCGGCCCACCGGCGATGGCCTGAACCGACTGATATCGCCATTCACGCTGATTTCAGACTATACCATTGAAGCCCCGGGCCAGAAGGTAGAGCTCGGAGGAGCTGTCGCGTGAGGCCGCGGGCTTCTTGGTCGACAATTTCTGGAAGCTCTGCCGAAGCGTCTTGCGCAGCTCGGCCACGTAGGCCCCTTCGAAAACCTTCATCAGCAAGGCCCCACCCGGCGCCAGCCATCGCAACGCGAAATCCACGCTGACCTCGGCGAGCGCTTCGGCATTGGCTTGATCGCGAAGTCGCATACCGGAGAGATTGGGGGCCATGTCGGACATCACCAGCCAGGCACGCTGACCATCCAGACAGGATTCGAGTCGCTCGAGCACTTCGGTCTCCAGGAAGTCGCCGCGGATGAGCTGCACACCATCTATCGGCTCCATCTCCAGCAGGTCGAGAGCGATCACGCGTCCACGGCCCGCGCCGTCGGTCGACGTCGACCCGCTCAGGGTCGAGCGCACGCGCTGCGCGGCCACCTGCGACCAGCCACCAGGAGCCGCGCCCAGATCGACGATCAGCCGGCCGGGCCGAAGGAGCTTCTCCTGGTCATCGATCTCGATGAGCTTGTACGCGGCCCGGGACCTGTAGCCGGCCGCCGTCGCCTGCTTGACGAAGGGGTCACTCAGGTGCCGCTCGATCCAATCTCGCCGGGACCTACCCTTACCCATCGAGTTCGCCCACCCGGTTCTGCGACAAGGCCCGCGGTCGTTCGGTTGCGGCGGATTGAATGGCCAGGGGAGGACATGCTCCGGTATGCTGCGTGCCCACGTTGCCCGCGGCTCGATCTCGAACCGACGACGTGTCCGACCACAGCCTGGAGATCCTGGTGAATCCCGCCCGAGCCCTATCGCACAAGCTCGACAGACAGCTGATCCAAGCACTGAAGTCGAAGGCCCACGGCCTACGCCCCACGGTCATCATCGGCGCCGCTGGATTGAGCGAGGCTGTGCTGGCCGAGGCCGACCAGACCCTGACTGCACATGAACTGATCAAGGTAAAGCTACCGCAGCTGGACAAGGAAGAGCGTACCGCAATCGCCGATCAGCTCTGTAATCGACTCATGGCTCACAAGGTGCAGCAGATCGGCCGCGTCGTCGTGCTGTACCGGCCCGAGGCGGACGCTTGAACACCTGATTGGCGGTTCCGGTTGCGAAACCATCGCGCGAATCCGCGGGGTGAATTCACTAGTGGTCGTACCGGTGGTCGTACTGGTAGTTGTACTGATAGTAGTGATGGGCGAATCTGCCAGCCGAGCTGGCATGCGTGCAGGCCTGGTCCGCTGATGCCTCAGACGTACTCGACAGCGACGATCTCGTACTCGACCTCGCCGGCGGGAGCGTTGACGACCACCACGTCGCCCTCGTCCTTGCCGATCAGCGCGCGCGCGATCGGCGACGTGACGGAGATACGGCCTTGCGAGATGTCGGCTTCCAGTTCACCGACAACCTGGTAGCGGACCTCCTCGTCGTTGGACATGTTGAGCAGATCCACCGTCGCGCCGAACACGACCCGCCCGTTGGCCTGCAACCGGGTCACATCGATGATCTGCGCGGTCGAGAGATAGGCCTCAAGCTCCTTTATACGCCCCTCGATGAAGCCTTGCTGCTCGCGCGCGGCGTGGTACT
>JAGRHX010000106.1 GCA_020444775.1 Gammaproteobacteria bacterium | reverse complement strand
GAAGCCGCAGCCCCTCGCGTTCGATGTTGCGTGCCGCGTTCTGGTCGCGGTCGTGGTTGCTGCCGCAAGCGCCACACGTCCAGTTCCGATGCTGCAGCTTCAGCTCGGCGTTGATCTCGCCACAGCAGCTACACGTCTTGCTGCTGGGGTAGAACCGGTCCACCACGCTGAGTGTCCGTCCGTACCAGCCGACCTTGTAGCTGATCTGCCGGCGCAGCTCGCCGAGCGATGCATCGGCCACGCCGCGGCGGAAGCCGCGGTGCAGGCTCCGGCCCATGGCTTTGACGTTGAGGTCCTCGAGGCAGATCACCTGGGCGCTGCGCACCAGGGCGGTCGTCGCTTGGTGCTGGGCGTTGGCCCGGGTGTCGCTGATCCGGGTGTGCAGACGGCCCACCTGCTGCTTGGTGCGCTTCATGCGGTTCGACACGTGGATCCGCGTGCCCTTCGGGAATGGCTTCGTCGGATCGAGGCCCTGGCGCCGCGCGGCGGCGTCGCGCTGCCGCACGTAGTGCCGCTGGTAGCGGCGCAGCCGCTTCAGCCGCTTGGCCAGCGCCTTCGGCGCCGGCGTGGTCGGACCACGGCTTGCCGTCATCGCGGTCTTGAGTCCGAGGTCGACGCCGACGACATCGAACACCGGCTCAGCGCCGGCCGGGGCCGGCACGCCGTCGGCAGTGAACGATGCATGCCACTGGCCAGCGCCGTTGAGCCGCACGGTGACGCTGCGCAACCGGCCGACCATCGGTTCGGTGACGCGGAAGCGGACCTTGCCGATGCCGTCGAGCTGCACGCGGCCTCGCTCCCGGTCCACCTGGGTCGTGGCGCGGCGCTGGTCCAGCGTGAACCGGGCGCGTGGGGTGTCGCGGAGGCGGCTCGAGAAACGCGGGTACCGGGCGCGGCCGGCGAAGAAGTTACGGTACGCCGTGTCGAGATCCCGCAGCGCCTGGTTCAGCGGTTCACGAGGCACCTCGCCCAGCCATGCACGGTCGGGATCGGCGCCTTGGCGAAGCGACGTGAGCTGCTGTGACAACGCATTCAGCGTCAGCTTGGTGCCGTCACGGCGATAGGCGTCACGTCGCGACCCCAGCGCCCAGTTCCACACCCAGCGGCGGGTGCCGCAGACGCGCTTGAGCTGGTCAGCCTGCGCCGGGGTCGGATATATGCGCACGCGGTAGGCGCGCTCGATGGTGGGATGACCCTCGTTCACGAGGCCATCACACCATGAACGAATCGCAGTGGGTGAGACAACTCACCATGGCCGCCGCCCGTCCCCCTCGCTACGCGGCAACGTGCTGGATCGCCAACTGCCCGCGTGGACGCTCCAGATCACTCATGGCGGCGGGGTCGACGGCGTCGCGTGCCGGCTTCACAGTCGAGCGCTGTCTGCGCGATTCCGGACCTCCGTGAACGTCCAGTCGACCATCAGACAGCCATTCTCCCAGACCGTCTGCAGTGCGTCGTCGTAACCCATGGGCTTATGGACCTCAGCAACCGAATCGGCATCCGGCGGGACGGAGGCGGTCTGAAAGGTGCCGTACTCCCGGTGCTGCAACAGGGTCAGCCGACCACGCTTGCTCTGCTTGCCCTCGTCGGTCACCGGGTCCTTGTAGACATCGATCCACTCGCCGTTGACGCGGGCCGCCGAGCACTTGAGCGCGAACTTCTGGGTGTCGCGATCAAGCTTCTGCAGCAGCGCACCGCCCATACCGAATGCCAGGTTGTCGGTGGCGTATCCGGCGCTGGTCGCACGCTCCAGAATAGCCCGGATGCTGTCCGGGTTGATGCCGTCACCCTGAATCACGCGGACGTGATTGAGGACCTTGAACCCCTTCGTGTTGACCGTGTGGCCGAAAGCTTCATCCAGCAGCACCAGGCACTTGTGGACCACGTCAACCGGATCACCCGAATCCGGGCGGACAACAACAGTGCCGCCAGACTGGATGACCTCGTCCTTCAGGGTCTTACCCCAATGCTCCCGGATCGCGTGATAGATGTCGTAGCTGTCCGAGACCACCGCGACAATGGAGCCTGGCTTGGCGAACTGCTTGAGCATGTTCCGGTAGGCGTCGACCTCGTTCTCACGACCCCAGCTGGTGATGGTGCTGTGCTCTGCTGCTGGAATCGAAAAACCGGCCATCGGCTCACTGTAGAACTCACGCGCCGCCATCAGTGCACAAACGGTATCGGTGCCCATGAAGTTGACCAGGTGGGCAGAACCACCCAACGCCGCTGACTCAGCGCTCGACACACCGCGTGCGCCAAAATCATGCAACTTGAAGGGCAGCTGCCCCTCGGGATCGTCGCTGGTGCGTTCGAGGAACTGCCGAATCGTCTGCTTGGCATGCCAGCTGATCGTGGCGACCGTCACGGGGTACCAGAGACGGAGCAGCATCGTCTCCAGATACGAGGGGACCCAGAAGGCCTTCGGGTCCGTGGATTCGATAGTCACCAGCGCCTGATGCGTGGGGACGACCGAGCCTTCCGGTACCGCCCGGATACGGATCGGCACCATGCCCTTGTGGGCGTCGACAATGTAGCGCCAGCCTTCCTCGTTGAACGGCTCGCCATGGGCCGCGAACACATCGCGCGCCTCGTCGACATCGGCGTGGGTGATCGGCGTGCTCAGGTATTCCTTGAGGATGGCCTGCAGGCCGTAGAAGACCGT
>JAGRHX010001398.1 GCA_020444775.1 Gammaproteobacteria bacterium | reverse complement strand
CGCCTCGCCGCGAAAGCCGAGGCTGCGAACCTGCTCCAGCTCCGCCAGGGTGGCAATCTTGCTGGTGGCGTGCCGGCACAAGGCCAGCGCCAGGTCGTCACGGTGTATGCCACAGCCATTGTCGGTGATGCGCAGCCCGACCATGCCCGCCTGGCGCACCTCTATACGGATCTTGTCGGCGCCGGCATCCAGGCTGTTCTCCAAGAGCTCCTTGAGCACCGACGCCGGCCGCTCCACCACCTCACCGGCCGCGATCTGGTTGGCCAGGGTCTCGCTCAACGGCTTGACACGGGGCGGCTGCGCCCCTGTCGTTGACGTGCTCGTCGGCTCGTTCATCAAGCGACTGTCTCGCGCACGAACACGGCCAGGGACTCGACGTGACTGGTATGCGGGAACATGTCCACGGCGGCACAGGTCTGGAGCCGGTAACCGTGGGTGTGCACGAGCAGACCCGCATCCCGAGCCAGGGTCGCCGGATTGCACGAGACGTAGACGATCCGTCTCGGCAACCGGCCACCCAGTTGCTCGATAACCTCCCGCGCACCGCTACGTGGGGGATCCAGCAACAGCTTGTCGAACCCTCGTTGCAGTATGTCGCCGAGCCCCGAGCCCATGCTCAGATCGACGACCTCGAAGCGGGCGTTGTCGATGCCGTTGTGGCGGGCATTGCGCGCCGCGCGCTCGACCATTGCCGCCCCCAGCTCCAGACCCAGCACCTCAGCCGCGCGACGCGCGATGGCAAGCGAGAAGTTGCCCAGACCACAGAACAGATCCAGCACCCGGTCGCTGGCGTCGAGGTCGAGCGCCTCGACGGCGATGGCGACCAGCCGGGCATTGATACGGGCATTGACCTGAACGAAATCCCGGGCGTCGAACTGCAGCTCGAGGTCCGACTCAGGCAACCGGTAACACAATTCGACCCCCTGCTCCGGATACAGCGGCTCGATACTGTCGTAGCCGCCCGGTTGCAGGTACACGGCGACACCGCTGTGCCGGGCGAATTCGCGCAGACGCTCCAGATCGGCCTCGACCAGCGGGTCCAGATTGCGGAACACCAGCACGCTGGCCGTATCACCTACCGCGACCTCGATCTGCGGAATGCGGGCACGGGCCTGCAGCGAGTCCAGAAGCGCTCGCAGCTCACGGATACGCTGGCCGATCTGCGGCACAAGCACCTCACAACCCTGGATGTCAGCGATGTAGGGCATGCGCTTCTCGCGAAAGCCGACCAGCACGCCACCCTTGCCCGGCACGTGCTTGACCCCCAGACGCGCCTTGCGTCGGTAGCCCCAGGGCTCGTCCCGCAGCGGCTCGTCGACCCGCTCCGGCCGCACGCCACCGATGTGATTCAAGGCATCGAGCATGACCTGCTGCTTGGCCGCGATCTGCGCCGACGGCGCCATGTGCTGCAAGGCGCAACCGCCGCAGATGTCGTGGTGCGCGCAACGCGGCTCGACCCGGTCCGACGACGCAACCAGGACCTCGACGAGCTCGGCCTCATCGTGCGAGCGCAGACGGCGCACGCAGCGATATCGGACCTGCTCGCCCGGCAAGGCGCCGCTGACGAACACCACCTTGCCCTGGTCGCGGCCGACGCCTCGCCCCGCATCGTCCAGCCCGGTGATCTCGATCTCCGATTCTAAGACCTCGTGCGTGCGCCGCGCACGGCCGCGTCGTCGCCCGCTCAAGCGCCGTTCACCGGTTGCGGCCAGGCCTCGAGGAAGGCCTGCATGTGCGCACGCCCGTCCTGGCGCAGATGCGCTCGCAGCCGCTCGATCTCCCGCTCATAGCCGCTCGGGTCCAGATGACCGCGTATGCGTTCGAATCGCAGATACAGCAGATAGGTGTTCAACGCGTCGGTCTCGCAGTAATTCCTGATCGACTCGATCTCACCGGCCTGGTAGGCCTCCCAGACCCGTGCACCGCTCATACCCAGCTTGCCGGGGAACCCGCACAGCAGCGCCATCTCCTCGAGCGAGGCGCTGGCCCGCGGCTGATAGCCGGACAGCACGTCCATCAGATCGGTGTGACGTTGGTGGAATCGACTCAGATAGTTGTTGAAACGAAACTGGGAATCGTGCTGGCCGGTGTCCCAGTAGGTCGGCGACTCGATGCCATGGATCAAGGCCCGGTAGTGCAACACCGGCAGATCGAAGCCACCGCCGTTCC
>JAGRHX010000105.1:529-4275 GCA_020444775.1 Gammaproteobacteria bacterium | reverse complement strand
GCCAACACGTTCAGTCTCAACGACTTCATTTCGAACGGCGGTATTCTGGTCGCGGGCGGCCTTGTCTGGTGGCTGGGCACCAATTGGCCCGACCTCGTGGTCGGTATGGCGGTCGCCAGCATCGCCGCCTGGGGTGGCGTGGGAATTCTACGTGATACGCACGGCGAGCATCACAAGGCCGTCCACAACGACGATGAAAAAACCTGAAGGATCGCACTATGCCTCACGGCCACGCCCACATCGACCCGGAATCCGGCGACCGTCGCGTCTCCATTGCGATCTGGGCCAACGGCCTGCTGACCGTCGCGCAGGTCATCGGCGGCATCCTGGCCGGCAGTCTCGCGCTGATCGCGGACGCGCTGCACAACTTTTCCGACATGGCCTCGCTGGTGATCGCCTTCGCGGCGCGCAAGATCGCCCGGCGGCCCGCGGACGAGCGCATGACCTTCGGCTATGGACGAGTCGAGATCGTCGCCGCCCTTATCAATTACACCTCGCTGATACTCATCGGCTTCTACCTGATCTACGAGGGTGGCATGCGGATGATCGACCCGCCCGAGGTCCAGGGCTGGACGGTGGTGATCCTCGGCGGCGTCGCGCTGGTGGTGGACACGTTGACGGCGCTGCTCACCTATTCGATGCAGAAGAGCAGCGTGAATATTCGCGCGCTCTTCCTGCACAACCTCTCCGATGCGCTCGCCTCGGTTGCGGTTATTGTCGGCGGGTCGCTCATCATCCTCTACGACATGCGCTGGGTGGATCCGGCGATCACGATCGGGATCGCGCTGTACATTCTATACTTGGCCTTCACCGAGATTGGCGGTCCGATCAGGACGCTGATGCTAGGTAGCCCGGCCGACATCAACAGCTACGCCGTCATCAACGCGATGCGGAACATCGACGGCGTCCAGGACGTTCATCACGTGCATCTCTGGCAGATGCAGGAGCACGAGGCAGCGCTCGACAGCCATGTGGTCGTCACGGCGGACGGCTGGACGCGGCTCGAGGAGATGAAGGTCGCGATCAAGGAGCGGCTGAAGAACAAATTCGGCATCGGCCATTCCAGCCTTGAGTTCGAACACACCGATCACGCACATGAGAGTGCCGAGCTCTACGGTCATGGCAGTTGCGCCGGAAAGGAAAACGAGCACGTTCATCGGGACGATGAGAGCCGATGACAGCGGCGCAGAGATTGTGTGAGACGGCAACCAGACAACCCGCTTGGGGAGTTGGCCTCTCGGGCGCTTTGGCTCAGTTGGCGCTGCTACCGCTTCTATAAGCCCGAGAACGCCATTTGGACAGCGGGTTAACAGCCGTCATCTCCTTCGGAATGTCAACAAACATTGACGGTGCATGGCGCGGATGGCCGAGGCCACACGTGGCGGCTTCACAAGCCTCTCGCCGAGATCACTGCGGCTGATGTCAAGGCGCTGGAGGCGCATCCATGTCCGCGGTGGCGCTGGCAGGACGCAATGAGACGTTTGACGGCGTATGGTTCCGCTGGCGGAATGGATGGCCGGGCGGCGGAACGGCCGCCCGGCCACACGTCGTCAGCCAAGCCGTCGATAAAAGGCCGCAGAGAACCCGCCGATCATGACCCAGAAGATGGCGCTGACAACAATGGCCGTCGCCGCGAATTGACCCGCTAACTCCGGGGGCACGGCGCCACCGATGCTAGCAGGGTGCGGCGCACCGACAAGGTGCGGGAGGACCATGACCACAATGCCGACCGCCTTCCAGTACAGTTTGTCGGCGAACACCATCAGTCCCAGCCCGAGCGCCGCGCCAGCGGCTGCGAATATCCACCAAGACTGCCGTGCCCCGAGTTCGGCTGCCATGGATCCGGGAACTTCCGGCGGCAGGCCGAGGCCCGGCGCAAGCGTGAAGACGACGAAACCTGCGGCGCCCCAGAGGACGCCGGTTCCCACCTTCACCGGCCTTCCGCTCAGGACCATGCCGGCAACCACCAGCAGGGAGAAGCCCGTTCCGATAAGGAGGTTCGCCAGTGTCGTGTAAAGCGTACGCTCCAGCCCGTCTTCCGGCGCCCAGCCTTCCTCTTTATTCGCAGCCGGCGCGCTCTCCCCTATGCGATGCAGCAGCTTCCCGGTCGCCGCGTCGAAGACGGCCAATTGAATGCTGTTCACGCCAGGCGACGTTGCGCTGTGGTCTTGTCCGCCGCCTTCGTTCTCCTCGGCATGCAGGATAATGGGGGTAGTGGTGACGCTCTGGACTCCTGAAATCAGGGCGCCCGCAAGCAGACCTGCGACGATGGCCGCGAAGAAAATCCGTTGAAACATGATACGTGGTCCGTCAGTGGCAAGGGAACGCAGCGGCATGCCGCGCGTCATGCGCGGCATTGTGCAGCACGTCCGGTCTGGCCAACCCTGTGCCGGCGATCAGAAAAACGCCGAGCACGATGGCGGCAATAGAGGCGTAGGTTGCCGCGGCTTTTTCGCCGGACAACGCAGCAAGCGATTCTGCCGACGATGTATTGGAGGTTGGTTCCATCTGGGTCTCTCCTATTGGCGCACCCTCCGTGCGCAATGGGTAATGACAAACCGATGGGCTTTAGGAGAAGCTCACCGACACTTCGAGGAGGCAGGTCTTCTGGCTCCCGGATCATCGTCTGTTGCGTTTCGCCTTCCCGGCACCAAAGCACCAGTGGCGCGACGTGAACGCAGACTTCCCGGTCACAGCTGCGGGGGCAGCGTCGGACTCGCACCGACTTCCCTCTTGCCCGATTTGCACCGGGCACCTCATCGCGAGTTGCAACATATCTATTTCGAATCATAGGGGTCAACGTCGGAATGGGCTAAGTCCGGGATCTGCTGGACAAATGAGTCTGAGGCTTCTCCTTCGAGGTGTCCCGTTTGAGGCCGACCGTGGCCTCGTATTCCTAGTCGAGCTCGGCCCTGAGGGCTCTCATCTGCCTTGGCTCGATTCTGCGCCGTTGCCACGATTGCCATTCTCTGGGTGGGGCTTGCCTACACGCCCTTGAGCGAATGGTTCAACACCGAGGTCCGCGGGGGCTGGGCACACACCGAGCTGATGCCGCGGCTGCCCGTCTTAGACCGGAAACCGTCAGCATGCCGGAGGCAGTCACCTCGTCCGGCACCAGGACTGCCGAGGCGTGCGCCGCCACTGGGTCCGTGAGATCGATCGCATCGTCGTTGAAGACTAGCTTCTCGATCCCGCTCAGCGTGCCGATCCCGTCTATGAAAACAGATCAATTCAGATCTTTGCGGTGGCGGGCCGTAGCCATCCCGGTAGGGACGCAGGTTTTACCCTGCGCCCCCCGGACAGATCCGAGCATGCGCTACTAACGCACTTGAACCGCCCCGGGTGTTTGACGAGGAAGCGACGTTGCGGCCAGGGATGGCTGATCCTGGCGGGTGGCAACCAGCGCGCGGCGATCCGGCCCATCCGCACCTACGACACCGCGGCCTTCTGGCTCGGGCGCGACAGCGCGCGTCGCCAGTGCCACACGACGAAGTGGTGGAAGGACGTTATCTTCCGCACATTGGTCGGCACGGCGTGATACGCGGGGCTGCCGCGCACCACCTGCCACAACCAGCGCCCCTGCTCGGGCACCGGCAGGTGGCGCATGCGTTTCAGCGCCTCCTTGATCTCGACGAGCTTGGCTCGCATCCGCTTGGCGATGGTGTGCCGAACCAGGGTGCACCATCCTTCCTTCCTCTTGCCGCAGATATGCGTGAAGCCGAGGAAATCGAAGGTTCCCCAACCCC
>JAGRHX010000105.1:0-460 GCA_020444775.1 Gammaproteobacteria bacterium | reverse complement strand
GCCGAACTTCGCCAGCCGCTCCCGTAGATCGCGGAGAAACCGCTCGGCATCCGCCTGCCGCTCGAGGCCGACGATGGTGTCGTCGGCGTAGCGGACGACGATCACCTCGCCGGTCGCCTCGTGCTTGCGCCACTGGTCCGCCCAGAGGTCGTAGACGTAGTGCAGGTAGATGTTCGCCAGGAGCGGTGAGATCACCGCGCCCTGGGGCATTCCTACCGAGCTTTCCGTCAGCACCCCCTCCTCCATGACCCCGGCCTTCAGCCGTTTGGCGATGAGCCGGAGCACGCGGCGGTCGCCGATCCGATGCTCCAGCACGGCCGTCGCGAAGTCCTAGGCATGGATATCGACGTTTCGGAGGTTGAAACCGTTTGGATCGGGGTCCGACGCCGTCTCGCTCGGCGCGTGCACCCAGCGTGTCATATCTCTACGCGGCGTAGCCGGAGCGCGTTGGTGATCACCG
>JAGRHX010001397.1 GCA_020444775.1 Gammaproteobacteria bacterium | reverse complement strand
GGCGACCGGGTGAGGGCGACCGGGTCGGGGCCATTGGGGCAGGGCAGGATTCAGCTGCTGGTGCTGTTGATGTCCGGGGCGGCGACCCGCGCGGTGAGCACGTTGAGCACCGCGGTGCGCTGTGATGCCAGGGCGCGTCGCAGCGCTGGAGCCACGTCTTCGGCCCGTTCGACCTGCTCACCATGCCCGCCCAGGGCCACGCAGACCTGGTCGTAGCGACTCGGCAACAGCTCGCAGCTGTGGGTGCGATCCGCGCCGTAGTCGCGCAGCTGGATCTGGTGCTCGGCGTTCCAGCAGGCGTCGTTGCCGATCATGCAGGTGATCGCCAGGCCGTTGCGGACCCCCGTGTCCAGCTCGCTCATGTGGAAGCCGAAGGTGCCATCGCCCATCAGCGCCACCACCGTGGCCTGCGGGCGGGCGGCCTTCAGACCGAGCGCGAAGGACAGGCTGCCACCTATCGATCCCGATGGTCCGTTGATCACCCGGCGTCGGCAACCGACGACCGCCTGCGCCCACTGACCTATCTCGCCGCCGTCACAGACGAAGATCGGATCGCTGGACTCGTCGAGCACCGCGTCCAGGGCGCGCAGCGCGTCGACCGGATGGATGCCGACCTGCCCGGCAGGCGTGCCGATCGGCTGCCGCCACTCGGGCGGTCTGAACGTGACCGATTCGCTCACCGCCCGGTACCAGCCCCGGTCGCTGTCGAAGCTGGTGTTGGCCTGCAGCAAGCCACGCAGCATGGCCTTCGGATCGGCTTCGAACAGTGCCGCCAGGCGGTCACCCGCGGCGAGGTTGCCGCGGGTACGTTCCAGACAGGCCCGCTCCGCGTCCACATGGGCGATCCTGCAGTCGCCGGCGAAGGGTGGTGACTCGCCGAAGCGCACGGTGAAGTCCAACGGTTTGCCCAGCAGCAGCACCAGATCGGTCTCCGGCAGCCGCTCATGGAAGGCGCCCAGCACCGGATCCTTCAGCCCGCGCGGGCTTTGCATGGCGACCACCGGCACGCCGAGTCGCTCGGCGAGCTGCGTACAGGCCTCGCCGTCGTCACTGTTGACCATCGACGGTCCGACCAGGACCAGTGGCCGGCGCGCGCCGCCGAGCAGATCCAGCACCTGGTCCAGATGAGCGGTGTCGAGCGTCGGATCCGCAGGTTTGAAGGCATCGGCATCGGGTATCCGATCGGCGATTCCGTCGATCCGCGCATTCAACAGATCGAAGGGCAGGCTGAGGTGCACCGGACCTGGCCGGCCCTGCAGCGGGACCCTGAAGGCACGTGCCAGCTCGTGTCCGAGGTTGTGCGCCTCGGTGGGCATCCAGGCCTCTTTGGTCACGGTGCTGGCCATCTCCACCTGCGGCATCTCCTGGAAGGCGCCGCGGCCGATGCCACCGGTCGGGGCATGACCGCTGAGCATCAGCACCGGTGATTCCGAGCAGCGGGCCGTGTACAGCGCGGAGACCGCATTGGCGTGTCCGGGGCCGGCGGTCAGTAGCGCTACCGCGACCTCGCCGCTGAGCCGGGCGACCGCGTCCGCCATGT
>JAGRHX010000104.1 GCA_020444775.1 Gammaproteobacteria bacterium | reverse complement strand
TCTGGGAGCAATACAGCCACGAGCCCTACATCGCGGTCTGTCGTTATCAGATGCGTTATCTGGGCAAGCCCGCCAGCGCCCGTGAGCCGCAGCGGGTCGAGCGCGGCGAGGCGGCGCTGGATCTGCTCGAGGCGCAGCTGAGCACGCGCCGCTGGCTGGCAGGCGACGCCTTCAGCATCGCCGACATCTGCGTGCTGGCCTACACCCGGCTCGCCGACGAGGGTGGCTTCGATCTGCAATCCAGGCCAGAGCTAGGCGCGTGGATCGCGCGCTGCGAGGGTGAGCTCGGTCTGAACAGCCGCATGGCCCCTGACCGCGATCAGCCCTGAGCGCGATCAGCCCTGACAGCGCGGACAGAAATACACCCGGCGCGAGCCGGCCTCGACCCGGACGATGGGCGTACCACAGCCGTCACACGGCAGGCCCTCGCGATCGAAGACCGCGAATCGATACTGACCGCGCCGCGCCTCACCCGCGGCCTTGCGCGCGCGCACCCGCGCCGGCGGGTTGGTCACGCCGCGGGTCTGATAGGAACGCCTGGCGATCGACAGGGTCTGGCGGGCCAGTCGCCCGATCTCGGTGCGCTCCAGCTCACGCGGCCGGCGCTGATGCGACAGCCCGGCGAAGTAGAGGATCTCGCTGCGCAGATAGTTGCCGAGCCCCGCCAGGAAGGTCTGATCCAGATACAGGGCGGCGAGCGACCGGCCGGCGAATCGGGGCTCGAGCAGACGCTCGGCGACCTGCCGCCAGCACAGTGTCGGGTCGAGTATGTCCGGCCCGAGCCGGCTCAGATACGGATGGACGGCGAGCCCCTCGGCATCCAACACCTGGATATCGCTGGCGCTGTACAGCCAGGCGCTGCCCCGGGCAGTGTGCAGGGCGACACGCAGGCTGCGGTTGGTGCGCGGTGTCACGCCCGGCTTGCCCACATACCATCGGCCGTAGAGCTGGTTGTGCGAGTACAGTGTCAGGTCGTTGTCGAAGCGGGTCAGCATCGCCTTGCCGTGAGCGTCCACGGCCCGCACCATCGTGCCCCCCAGGCAGGACTCGTAGCGCTGCAACGCAGGCACGCTGAGCTGCAGCGATTGGATACGCTCACCAACCAGGACCTCGGCCACCCGGTCGGCGGCAAGACGGATTTCGGGCCCTTCGGGCATGACTGACAGACCTCGTGAACGTTTTCAGGGTGCGCACGCGCATCGGTCCGACGCCGCCCGCGACGGACTGGTTCCGACTACGCATGATGCCCCGATAGAGCTCATCAGAGGGCTCATCGGTGAACCCGCTGCACGGCATGACCGCAGCGGCTCGGCGCCGAGACGGTGGCCTGTATGAAGCCGCCACCCATGAAACCATCCCCTGCGCCCCAACACTATCGCGATCCGGCGGCCCTGGACGTGCTCGTCAGCGGCGCCAGCCGCGGCATCGGACTCGCCCTGGTCGAGCAGCTGCTCGAGCGCGGCTCGACGCGGCGGGTGTACGCGGGCGCCCGCACCGCGACGTCCGCGCCGCGTCTGACCGAGCTTGCCCGGGCTTGGCCCGACCGGCTGCGGCTGCTGGACATGGATCTCTGCGACGAGGCGAGTCTCGCCGCGGCGCTGGAGCGCGTCGGCGCCGAGGTCGACGCGCTGGACATCACCATCAACTGCGTCGGCCTGCTGCACGAGGGCGAGACGGTGTGGCCGGAGAAGCGCCTCGCCGACGTCTCGGTCGCGGCGCTCGAGCGCAGCTTCGCGGTCAACGCGATCGGTCCGCTGCTGCTCGCCCGGCAGCTGCAACCGCTGCTGCCCCGCAATGAGCGAGCCGTACTCGCCAACCTTTCGGCGCGGGTCGGCAGCATCGGCGACAACCGACTCGGCGGCTGGTACAGCTACCGCGCCTCCAAGGCCGCGCAGAACATGATCACCCGCACGCTGTCGATCGAGCTGGCCCGGCGCGCGCGTGGCATCGTCTGCGTCGCGCTGCACCCCGGCAGCGTCGATACCGGCCTGTCCGCGCCGTTCCAGGCGGGGGTGCCCGCCGGACGCTTGTTCACGCCTGAGCGCGCGGCGCGTCAACTGCTCGAGGTGATCGACGGGTTGCGTGCCGAGGACAACGGCGGATTCTTTGCCTGGGACGGCAGTCGCATACCCTGGTGATCCGAACGGCTGACGAGCCGCTATCCAGGGGTAGTCCGAAGCGTCATCGTCCAAGCCCTGGAGGAGGCCGATGCCACACACCCGCGTCGCTGAAGCCGCCACCGGCCCACTCGAGCCTCGCAACGTCGATCCCGAGGAAGCCGCGCGCTACGCCGCGCTGGCTAGCACCTGGTGGGACCAGAGCGGCCCGTTCTGGCCGCTGCATCGCCTGAATACGCTACGCGTCGACTACCTGCGCCCCCGGCTCGCCCGCGTGTTCGACCGAGATCCGGACGCAGCCCTCCCCCTGCAAGGACTTCGAGTCCTCGACGTCGGCTGCGGCGGCGGCATTCTCAGCGAAGCCATGGCACGACTCGGCGCGGAAGTGCACGGCATAGACGTCGTACAGCGCAACATCGAGATTGCACGACTGCACGCACGGCAGTCGTCACTTGCGATTCGATACGATCTCGAAGACGTCGAATCCCTCGCCCGCGCCGGCAGCCGCTATGACATCGTCCTGAACATGGAGGTCGTCGAGCACGTCCCCGATGTCAGCCGCTTCATGAAGGCCTGCGCGGCATTGGTGAACGCGGACGGTGTGATGGTGCTGGCGACCATCAACCGCACGCCCAGATCCTGGCTGTTCGCGATCGTCGGCGCCGAGTACGTGCTCGGCTGGCTGCCGCGCGGCACGCATCGCTGGGATCGATTCGTGCGGCCGAGCGAGCTGCAGCAGATGTTGCGCGCAGCGGGTCTTGCGACCATCGAGCGCAGCGGTGTGCGTATCAATCCGCTGACACGCCGCTTCTCCCTGGGCCGCAGCCTGGCGGTCAACTACATGCTGATCGCGAGCCGCGAAGTCTCGCCGCCCTGAGCGGCTCAGGCGTCGCCGGCGCTCGCCAGGAACGCGAGCAGCAGACGGTTGACCTCATCGGGCTGTTCCTGCTGCACCCAATGGCCGGCACCGTCGACCAGCGCGCAGGTCGTCATGCGTGAGCAGACCTCACGCTGCATGCGCTCGTAGGCGCCGGGGCTCTGTCGAACGCCCCAGTCACTGGCACCGCCAATGAAGCAGGCCGGCACCTCGATGCCGCGCCCCGAGAACACCTCGAGCTCGGCATTGAACGAGCCGCTGGTTCTGCATCGATACCACTGCAGGCCGCCCTGGAAGCCGTTCGCCATGTAGGCCGCGGCATAGACCTGCAGCTCCGGCTCGCTCAGCCATCTACAGTCACGGACCTGCGCCGCGTCGGGCATGTACGGCGCGACCGTCTGCGCCATGTCCGCGTCCAAATCCATGATGTAATAGGTCGGCATCTTCGCAAGCTCTGTCGCGCTCCAGTCCTCGAGCACGAACGGCCGGTTCCCCGGCCAGTCGGCGCTCTTGTAATGGAAGTAGGCGCGCAGAAAATCGTGCACGCCCTGGGCGCAATGCCACATCTGCCCGTTCGCCTCGCGAGTCGAGTAATACCATTGATAGTGCTTGCGCGGACGCGCGAGCCCGGCGAGCGCGATATGGATGTCCTGCCCCGATCGTGCCTCGGGCGGCTCCGCCGAAGGGCCACGCAGCGGAATGCCCGGCGGGCCGGCAAAGGGCGCGCTCATCAGCACCATGGACCGGAACACATCCGGCCGGACCAGCGCGCACCAGGCGGCGACGGAAGCACCGAAATCGTGCCCGACCACCGCCGCCACCTGACGATGCCCGAGCGCGTGCACCAGCCCCAGGCTGTCACGGACCAGGTTGAGCAATCGGTACGAGGCCAGATCGCCGTCGTAGTCGGGGTCCCAGCCGCTGGTCAGACCATAGCCACGCTGGTCCGGCGCGATGACGTGATAGCCGGCCTCGGCGAGCGGCAACATGGTCTTGCGCCAGCTGTAGGCGAGCTCGGGAAAGCCGTGCAGGAGCAGCACGCAGGGGCGCTGCGGGGACGGGTCTCCCGCCTCCAGAACGTGCATGCGCAGACCGTTGATGCCGTCGACGAATCGTGAGCGGATGCCGTCCGGCAAGGCGCTGGTGTAGCTCTGGGCGTGATCCATGGTATCGATTCCGATGTTGCTGGCGCGGCGACTCGAATCAGGACGGTGGTCTGCACGGGCTCCGGTTTCAGCCAACCCGGCGTGGCGTCCGCGGGCTCGCGGGCCGCCGCGACGAAGACTGACCGGGTCTCGAGCATCCGTTGCCCGGCTCGCGGGCGATGATCGCTCACCCGCCGACGAAGCGCCACCCGGGCAGAGCTTGGACGGCGCCGGCCAGGCCGATGGACGTCCTCGACCGTGTACGGGTCGATCATCGCGGCAACCATTCTTCGATTCTGGAGGGAACTTGGCATTTCCATTGAGATGCAGTTCCGCAGCGGCTGACGAGCGCCCGGCTACAGTTGCCGCCGACGTCCCACCCGACACGGAGCGATGGACATGTCGATCATGCAACGGATGAGTATGCGAACTGCTGGACTGCTCTCGGCGTCACTGGTGCTCTCACTATGCGCGGTCGTCCCACAGAACGCCGCGGCCTTGAAGAGCACCGCGGTGTTCAATCCCAGAAACCCCGTGGTCATCGGTCCGGTGCTACCCGAGATCGAGCCCGACGTGAAGGCACCTCTGGACTTCAACCTGCCGAATCGAACCGACACCATGGTCGGGCTTCGCTGGTGGAATCAGCGCGCACCGCAGACGCTCATCAAACGTCGCATAGCTGGCGGCGCCTGGTCGACCATCAAGGTCCTCGGCCCACTGCCAGACAACCAGTACGTGGACTTCCAGGATCTCGAGGCGGAGCCGGATGCGGAGCACTGCTACGTCATCACCGCCACCGACGGAGTCGGTATCTTCTCGAGCATCTCTACACCCATGCGCTGCGCGTACACGCGCGACGGGCGTGACATCCCGGTCCATCGGCTGCAGCTTCGGATCCGTATTGCCGACGTCTCACATGCCGGCACCGACGACGACCTCGAGGTCCGACTGCAGACACCCAGCTGGATCGTACCGACGACCACCAACTGGATCCCACGGGGCAACAACACCTGGGTCGATTCGACCGCGGATGACTTCGAGCGCGGCACGGACCGCAGCTACGACCTCATGACCAGCCGGGTATCACAAGCGTCGGACATCACGATGATCACCGTAGCCAAGACCGGTGACGACGCGCTGTGCATCGCCGAGCTAGAGCTCTTCATCGACGAGGTGCCGGCCTTCGATCGAACCTTCGGGGAGACCGCGTCCAGCTGCGTGTGGGTCACCGACAAGACGCCGCTCACCATCGGATTCGAGGAGCTGCGCGCCCACCCCAGCTGGTTCAATCTCAGCCTGTCGACCTTCGTCGGCTTCAGCGCCGAGGCGTTTCGCTCGATCATCGAGGCCACCTTCGCCCATGAGCTTCACGGCGACGGAGATCTACGCAACGGTGGCCTCACCACCTCGCATCGACTGAGCGCGACCCGGATGGAGATGTCCGTGCCGATACGGGTGTTCGACACGCCGCTGGGCACGGTGGACAGCACCGTCTATTTCGATCTGGTGCTGAAGACCCTGACCGACAACGGTGAGCAGATCACACAGATGAGCTTCGAGAACGCGGACGCGGACAGCTTCGACCTCGCGGCGCTGCTGTTGCCGGTGCTGGTGATCCCGACCTTGTATGCGATCTCCGATGCCATCGAGGACAAGCTCGCGGATATCGATCCGGTTCCAGCGGGTACCTCGCCGCTGCCGGGCACACACATCTGCTTCACGCCCCAGGGCGGGCTCGGTGTCTGCGCGGGGGATGCGCCGCGGCGGAGTCCCACCAAGGGGATCACGGCAACGGAAGGTGTGAGCAGGGTGTCGATTCAGAAGCTGACCCGGTAGGTCGAGGGGTGGCTATTGGCGCACCAGCCTGGACACCGGGCTCGCGTCCATTGTGGAGATTGCGACCTTACAAACCCGTCTCGAATGCCTCGCCGCGGCTGCGCATCGACATACGGCCGCGGCTGTCGGTTCGAGCATGGTTGTCGGCGCGCTTTACACGCCACACCCGCATTTTGTAGATCGCTTGCATCAAGTGCTTGATTGGCATGACGTCGCGTTGCGCGGCTCGACCCTTGCATCGAGACTTGGCTCGTCGAGCAATTTGTCGGCTTCGAAAGGTTCTTGAATACCTGGGAGATCGATGATGATGATGCGTTCCTGCCTGAAGCTTCTCTGGATTGCCTTGCTGGTCGCCAGCGGCGCATCGGCGCACGCCACGATGATCGACTTTGCCGCGCCGCTGGATGGCGCGAGTGAGTTCCCGCCCAACGCATCGACCGGCAGCGGTGTCGCACAGTTGGTGTTCGACACCGACGCGCACACCGTGTCGTTGGACATCGATTTCAGCGGGCTGTCCGCGCCGGTCACGGTCGCGCACATCCATTGTTGCGTGGACCCGAGCTCGGCAAGCCCGGTTGTGGGTGTCGCCGTGACGCCTGGAACATTACCGGGGTTTCCAGCCGGCGTGACCGCTGGCGCCTACAACATGACGCTGGACCTGAGTGCCGCCTCGACCTACACCACGACCTTTCTGGCCGCGGCCGGCGGTACCGCGGCGGCAGCGGAAGCTGCGCTGCTGACCGGCATGCAAGCCGGATTCGCCTACGTCAACATCCACACCAGCGCATTTCCCGCTGGTGAGATCCGCGGTTTCCTACAGGCAGTGCCCGAGCCGCTCACAGGGCTGCTGTTGATGACCGCGTCGGTCGGTCTGGTCTGGCGTAGACGACGCGCGTGTTCATGACCCTTGCGTAAAGCACGGCAGACCGTCGCGGATATCGAACCACTCGGCCTTGTCGGCGGTGTAGATGTGGTCCTGCGGCGCCCCGTCCTGCGGGTCGTCCAGGCTGCCGTAGGGGACGCCGACGATGCCGCGCTGGGTGTCCAGACGCGGCATGATGCAGCCGCAGCCGGCGCAGAAGCACTGGGTGAATCGACGCGCCTCGGGCGGTTTGTAGCTGCGCAGCGCCGCTTCCCCGCTGATGAAGCGAATGGCGTCAATCGGGGCAAAGCCGTTGCTGGCATGGGCCGCCGCGCGTCCCCGCCGACAGCGGCTGCAGTGACAGTGATGCGCGGCCTGGAACGGCGCGCTCAGCTCGAAGGCGACCTTGCCGCACAGACAGCTGCCCCGCACCGTGTCACGCACCACGCCGCCGCGGCTGGGCTTGCGCGCTGCGGGCGTGGACAGAACCGGCGCGTCGATTGCCGCCGGATAGGCGTCATGGCGCGGCAGCTCATCGGCGATGACGGTCCAGGGGGCCTTGGATCCGACGAAGATGTGAGCCTGTGGCCGCAGACCGAGCGACCCCGTCAGGGGCCCGGCCGGAACGGCCATATCACCGCCAGCCGTCGTGTGTGGCAGGCTCGATCCACAGCGCGAGCAGAAGGTTCGTCGCATCGACGGCGAGCTGGCGTACTCACTGATATTCGCCTGGCCCGATCGCCAGCTGAATCGGTCGGCCGGGGCGACCACGAAGGTCACGAACCCCGTGCCGTGGTGCTTGCGACAATAGCTGCAGTGACAGTGGGTCATGCGCAGGAAACGCCCCTCGCGCGCGCCGCCGATCGCCCAGCTCACCTCACCGCACAGACACGAGCCCGTCACCGGCGAATCACCGGTCGGCGCGTCTGTCACGCTCGCGCCTGTAACGCCCGCTGCAAACATGATTTGCACTCCATACCGTCGCTGCCGGGCTCAAGCCTTCTTCTCTTCGTCCAGGGTGGTCACCGGGCAGCCGGCGTCACGCCAGGCGTTAAAACCGCCGCGGATGTGCGCGACGTTGTCCATACCCATCTGCTTGAGCGTGTGCACGGTGAGCGCCGAACGCCAGTCGACCGCGCAGTGGAGCAGGAAGCGCTTGTCCTCACCGAAGATCGGCTTGAAGTAGGGACTGTCCGGATCGACCCAGAACTCGGCCATGCCGCGCGGACAGTGAAAGCTGTCCTTGATGAAGCCTTCGCGGGCACGCTCGCGGACATCACGGATGTCGACGATCACCGCCTCGCCGCTGGCCTGCAGACGCAAGGCCTCCTGCGGATCCACCTCGTCGATATCGGCTCGCGCCTCCTCGACCAGCTTGTGAATGCCCTTTTTCAGTTTCTTCGCCATCGTTCACGTTTCCCCATTGTTGGATGTTCTGGGACGGGCCATCCGGGACGGACCGTGTGCAGCAACCTACCGGACGGATTCGGCGTACACGTTCGCATCCAGCGCTCATGCCCGACGCCCTGTTGACCTGCCGCTAGGGTATTCAAGGCGGGCCATCACTGCCACACCGGCCCGGCGGCGGTCCATCCACGGCGCGTAAAATGATATAGATAGAGCATTCATCCTCTGACCTGGACCTGGAGTACTCATGCCCGGCCTACCCCTCGCGGACGTCCGCGTGATCGAATTCTGCAACGTCGCGGCGGGACCGTTCTGCGGCATGCTGCTCGCCGACATGGGTGCCGACGTCATCAAGATCGAGAAGCCGCAGGGCGACGATCTCAGACACTGGCCACCGATCACCGATGGCTTCAGCGAGAATTTCGCCTCGCTCAATCGCAACAAGCGATCGGTGGTCCTGGATCTGAAGAATCCCGAGCACCGCGAACGCGCCTTCGCGCTGTGCGCGAGCGCCGACGTCGTGCTGGAGAACAACCGGCCCGGGGTGATGGACCGGCTCGGACTCGGCCATGCGCAGCTCAGCGCGGCCAACCCCAAGCTCGTGTACTGCTCGATCTCGGCCTACGGCCAGAGCGGCCCATACGCGCAGCAGGGTGGCTTCGACCTGACCATCCAGGGCATCAGCGGGATCATGAGCGTGACCGGTGAACCGGGCGGCGCACCTGTCAAATGTGGTGTTCCGGTCAGCGATTTCAGCGCCGGTCTGTACGGTGCCTTCTCCATCGTCTCCGCGCTCAAGCAGGCACGCGAGAGCGGTGAGGGCGCACACGTGGACATCTCCATGCTCGGCGCCTCGCTGGGTATCGCCGCCCTGCAGACCAGCGAGCTGTTCGGCAGCGGCAACGACCCCAGGCCGCTCGGCTCGGCGCATCCGCGCAACGCGCCCTATCAGGCCTTCAAGGCGCGCGACGGTTATTTCGTCATGGCCGCCGGCAACGATCGTCTGTGGCGTGGCGTGTGCGAGGCGCTGGCGCGCAAGGATCTGGCCGCCGACCCGCGTTTCGCCTCGACCGCGCTACGCGCCAGCAACCAGACCGCGCTCAAGGACCTGCTCGAGGCGCAGTTCGCCGACCACGACTGCGCCGAGCTCATCGAGAGATTCAGCGCCGTCGGCGTACCGTGCGGACCGATCAACGGCTACGGTGCCGCGCTCGAGCATCCGCAGGTGCAGCACTTCGGCTGGGTCCAGCCATTGACGCTGCCAGGCGGGCATCAGACCCGAACCTTCGCCTCGCCGATCGTCATCAACGGTGAGTCCGCGCCGATCCGTCGCCCACCCCCGACCCTGGGCGAGCACAACGCCGAGCTCGAGCGGAAGCTGGACGCGCGGCCCGGGACGGATGATCCATGAGCGCTGCCAACGATGGACGCCGCGCCGCGGTCTGCGTGTTCTGCGGCTCGCGCGCGGGCCAAGACCCGGCCTTTCTGCGGAGCGCGCGCGACACCGGCCGGCTGCTCGCCGAGCGCGGCCTGACCCTGGTCTATGGCGGTGGCGGCCGCGGCATGATGGGCGCGGTCGCCGACGCGGCGCTGGCCGCCGGCGGCCGGGTCATTGGCGTCATCCCGCGCGATCTGTTCGCACGCGAGCATCTGCATGCCGGTCTGGACGAGGTCCACGAGGTCACCGACCTGCTCGCCCGCAAACGGCTGATGGCGGAGCTCTCGGATGGTTTCATGGTGCTGCCGGGGGGCCTGGGCACGCTCGACGAGCTGTTCGAGATGTGGACCTGGCAGCAGCTGAAGATGCACGCCAAACCCTGTGCGGTCGTGAATGTGAGCGGTTACTTCGATCCGCTGCTGCGGTTCTCGGAAACGTTGGTGCAGAGCGGTTTCCTGGAGCCTGCCGCGCGCGATCTGCTGCTCGTCGAGGCGGGCCCGGAGCCGGCCCTGCGGCGGCTGCTGGACTGGCGCCCCCTACCGCCAGTGTGAATATTTCTGTCTGAATATCTGGCGCTGAAACGGGCGGGCGGCAATACGCGGGTGTAGACGGCACGGCCTTCAGGCATGCTTGCTCGCCCGGGCGAGGCCGTC
>JAGRHX010001396.1 GCA_020444775.1 Gammaproteobacteria bacterium | reverse complement strand
TTGGAGGGCTTGATGTCGCGATGGATGACGCCCTGGCGGTGCGCGTAGTCGAGCGCCTTGGCGATGTTGTAGACGATGCCGACCAGCTCGCGTACCGGCAGCAGGGTATCGGTGCGTGTGAACTCGGCCAGCGTGCAGGCCTTGTCCACGTACTCCATCACCAGATAGCAGATGTCACCATCCATGTCGGCGTCGAAGACCCGCAGGATATTCGGGTGATGGAGCAGTCCCGCCGCGCGCGCTTCGTTGAAGAACAGCTTGCGAAATCGCTGGCCGCTCTCGTCGGAGCCGGCGTACTGAGGGTGGGCGACCTTGAGGGCGACGGGGCGTTCCGAGAATGGATCGTGGGCTGCGTAGACCGTGCCCATGCTGCCGCGCCCGAGCTCGCGGGATATCTGGTACTTGCCGATTTTGCTGGGCATCTCGCTCATGAGCAGTGGCCTCTACGAAGGACGCGGTATGCCGTGCTTGACGATCGGCATGGGTAACCGGCGGCGTGACCGCCACAGTCGCGGACGTCGCCCGTCTCGCAAGATTGGACCGAAGGTCCGGGCGATGATAGCGCAGCCGTCCCGGGGGCATGGCCACGTGCATCAGGCAGTACAATCGGCAGTGGCGGGCCGAACTCCAGTGCCCGCTCGTTCTCATCAGGCGCGAGGCCGGCCGTGAGCGAGGCTCCAGATCCTGCCGGGCAGGCGGTCGAATGCGCGGGGCGCGATTATCCGGCCGAGGTGGCATGAAGAAGGTTGCATTCACGACATTCGGCTGTCGGCTGAACCAGTACGACACGGAAATGCTGCGCACGCTGCTGGAGCGTTCCGGGCAATGGCAGACGGTGCCGCTGTCGAACCCGGGCGGCTCCGACGACGCGACCGCGCCCGACACGCAGGCGACAGCGGATGTGCCCGACGTAGTGGTGGTCAACACCTGCACGGTGACGGCGCGGGCCGACGCCAGCGCGCGCAAGGCCATCCGGCGCATTCATGGCTCGCGGCCGGATTGTCCGATCGTGGTGACCGGCTGCTATGCTCAGCGCGCGCCCGAGGAGCTTGCGGCGCTGCCCGGGGTCAAGCTGGTGCTCGGCGCCGCCGACCGTGCCCTGGTGGCCGCCAAGCTTGCCGATCTCGAGCGCGACGATCGGTTGCGACCCGGGCAGGCATCTGTCGAGGTCGCGGTCTCGCCGATCACCGAGGCCAGGACCTTCATCGATGTGCCCATCACCGAGATGATGGAGCACACCCGCGCCTACGTGAAGGTGCAGGAAGGCTGCAACGAATCCTGTAGCTTCTGCATCATTCCGAAGACTCGGGGCGCCTCACGCAGCCGACACCCGCACAGCGTGATGACGCAGATCCGCGAGCTGCTCGGTCACGGTTACGAGGAGATCGTGCTCACCGGGGTCCATCTGGGTGACTACGGGCTGGATCTCGAGTTGCCGTACCCGATGAGCGGAGCGGGCGGACCGGCTGGTGGCGTCGAGCGGCGCCGTCGTCTGGTCGAGCTGGTCACCGGGATCCTGCAGCTCAATGGCCTGGCTCGATTCCGGCTCAGCTCAATCGAACCGGCCTCCATCGACGACGCTCTGATCGACCTCATGGCAGGTCACGACCGCTTTGCCCGACATTTTCACATCCCTTTCCAAAGTGGTAGCGACGCGATTCTGCAGCGAATGCAGCGCCGCTATCGGGCGCGTGACTTCGAGCGTCTGGTCGAGCGCATCGCGGCCCGGGTGCCGGACTGCGGGATCGGTTGCGATGTGATCTGTGGATTTCCCGGCGAGAGCGATGCCGACTTCGCCGCGACCTTCGAGCTGCTCGAGCGGCTGCCGCTCAGCTATGTGCATCCCTTCGCCTACTCGGTGCGTCCCGGGTCCACCGCCGAGACCTTCCCCGACCAGGTTCCTGCGGATCTGAAGAAGCGTCGGGTGGCGGCGCTGAAGCGTCTGTTCCGGGACAAGAACCTGGCGTTCCGACAACGCCATGTCGGACTGGAGGTGCAGGTCCTGGTCGAGACGGGACGTCGCGGTGGCCAGACCCTGCTCGGCGGCTGGACC
>JAGRHX010001395.1 GCA_020444775.1 Gammaproteobacteria bacterium | reverse complement strand
TGATCCAGATGGCCATGGAAGACGGTGATGCCGAGCAGGCAATGCGTCTTGCGGAACAGGTCGGCTACATGAAGATGTCGGCGGATTCCCGTGCCAAGCTGAACAATCTGGCTCAGCAGATGGCCAAGGCGCAACAACTGGCAGAACGTCGGACCCAGCAGCAAGAGCTGGCGGCCGACCCACGCGTAGTGCAGGAGCAGCAGGCGTTTTTCCGGGAAGTGGAAGCTTCTCGCGCACGAGCGGCTCGCGGTGATCGACAACCCGGTATTGCTGCATCGCTGCAATTGCCCGCAGAGCTCGTCGGTCGCTGGCAAGCGGCGGTGGGGGAGGAGTATCGCAATATTGGCGAGAACGGTGTCTACGAATTTGCCGCCGACGGGCGCTTTGTCTTTACGCCAGATCGTGCTGGGCAAGAACGCTCCGGTCTCTGGGGCGCCATTGGGAGGGGTACCAGCGCCATATTGCTATTGGGAGCAGATGGCACACAGGAAACCATCTATCTCGAATCAGAACGAGCGGACCATTACACCCTGACTACCGAACTGGCGCTGCGCTATGACCTGCGCAAGCTGGCGAGATGAAGACAATGCGCCAGTGAGGGAAAGCTGAGGACCGGCACGAAGAAACCAGTACTCGGAAGATCACTTACGACGGGAGGCACAGTATGAGGCTGGTACAGAGCAGGTTTGGGTTGAATTTCTTGTCAATGTGCGCCTTGTCCCTCCTGGAGCTTTGGTGCATATCTGCTGCTGCACAGGATGAGATATTCTCATCGACAGACAGTGGGCCGCGCGCAAGCGACTGTGGCAGTGCATACGCCGCCTGCGTTGCCCAACGTGCCGTCGAGGAGTCGAACAACCCGCGTTATCGCGCCGCCGGCCAGTTGTGCGAGGGCCATTTGGCCAATGCCCTTTGGCTGGAAACCGAGCTCAATGCGGCGAACGAAAATGTAAAAACACTTTCCGGCGACGCACGAAGCAACTTTGTCAGGCACACGCTGACGCCGATCAACTCGCAGCGCGTTGAATCACTGCGCGAGTTTCGCACTTGCATTGCCGACACCATGCCCGACCTGCGCCCGGAGGACTATCCGCGTTCCCCGGTTCTGCTGCAAGGCTATGTGAGCACGGAGGATCCCGCGGCCTTGCTGGCAAGGCGCCTGGAGGAGCTGGGCGAGCAGTTGGGCACTTCCGGTGGTCGCTTTCTCGACGGCGTTATCGACTGGGCTATCGAGAGCGCTACCTTTCTTGCGCAGGAACCCGGCAAGCCGGTGGAGCAGATACTTCAGGGAACGGGCACTCTGCTGTTCGAAGCGGTGCCCGCCTATATGACAAACAACAACGCAGACAATCACCGCCAGCTCTATGAAGCGGCGGACAAGGGACTGCAGGAATTCGCGAAGGACCCCGCCTATGCGCTGGGCAAGACGGCGCCCAACCTCATTCCTGTTGGCACGATCAACCGCGCCAAGGCGCTCAGCAGTCTGCAGAAGACTGCTACAGCATTGCAGCAGACAGTCAGACGCAAGGCCTTGCCGGGAGGCCTGGCCAGAGAAGTGGAAGAGGCGATGGCCAAGAGACCGTCGGCCGCACGTCCAGGGCCCGATGTCGTCGATCCGCCGCCGGGAACGGACGGATTTCCGCTCGACCGTCCGCCAACGGCGGACGTAAGCCCCGTGCCACCAGATCAGCTTGAAACCCTTATGCAGCAACCGGTAAATGCCTGTCGCGGCCGGGAGAACTGTTTTTACACGCAGATTGCCCACGACCTTCGTGAACAATATGGCCAGCCCTTCACTGCACCTGCGGGCAGCGTCGGGTCGTGGGATGAAGTCACCAACGTCATGCGAGAGCTCTATGGCGGACCGGCCGCGAAAAACCCCTATCACGGAACCGGAGGCCAACAGCTGCATGCGGATGGCCAATTTGTGCTCAGCGATCGGCAGCGGATCGAGAATGCCCTGCGCCACGCGGCCGAGAACGAGTCGTTCTTCGACGCCTACGGCAATCCCGTGGTGCCCAACCCCAGTGGCATGGTGATCGTCTGGAAAGGCGACATGGTCCATGCGATCGACGCTCGGTGGGCTGGTACACGCACTGCCTTTACTGACCATCAGGCATTTGGTGCAGACGCGGCGCGCTTTCTGGACAGTCCCGATCAGGTGGCGTTCTTCAGACAGCGATAGGAACTGTTGAATAGACACTTTGCCCGCCACGTTCTCGAACCGCCTAGGAGGAGAAGTTGGCTGAACTTCTCGACCGTCAGTGGCTTAATGATGACATGCTGGCCTCGGTATCGCAGGGCTTACGTGTGAGCCACAGTGACGAGAAGCAGCATTACGAAAAAGCGATCCGGCGAATCCAGGATGACTAAGACCGTCTGCAAAATCGAATCAATGCTATGTATGTTGAAAAAAAAACGACGGTCGCGTCGACAGTAAATTCTTTGACCGTTAATAGGAGGAATGGCGAAAAATGCAGCGTACGTGCTTGGCGCTGATTCAAGGGCATCAAGTCGCGAACCAGAACTACCTCGACGAGGGATCAAGCTGCTCGAACTGGTCCAGAAGGCAGGCTCAATGTTTCGCAAACAATCTTCAAGCGAAAAGCGTCGTCTGTTGAGCTTCGTACTATCGAACTGCACCTGGAAGGATGACAACCTAACAGCTGGTTAATAGGCAACCCTTTCGCTTGCTAGCGAATAATGTCATTGAACTGGAAGTGAGGCGGCGGAAGGATGGGGCGAAAAAGCAAGTGAAACTGGTCGGGGCAGAGGGATTTGAACCCCCGACCCTCTGCTCCCAAAGCAGATGCGCTACCACACTGCGCCATACCCCGCCGACACGGACCCCGGCACTGGCTATCATGCGCCGCAGCCCCGAACAAGCGTACTAGCCGCCGCCAAAAATGGGGTG
>JAGRHX010000103.1 GCA_020444775.1 Gammaproteobacteria bacterium | reverse complement strand
CGGCGCTTGCAGCTCGACCGCAACGAACTTCGAGGTCTTTCTCGACACCGGTGCCGAGATCGGTCCGTCCGGCGACGCACCATACTCATGCGACATCTCTCGCTTTCCGTCTGGCCAATGGCGTGCGGACTGTCGCGCTTGGCGCACAACCGCGCCAGACTGTCGTTCGCTGGATACTTGCGCTGCGGCGACGTCTGATCGAGCGCACCCCGCATATCAGCGCATCGTTGCATCGGGCATACCAGCAGCGCACGGATACGCTACGCCGCCACTTCGCCTCGGTCCTTGATGGTCATTCGCTCTTGTAGCGACTGAGGACGCTCATGTGGGCCGCTCCGTGTCGATCGCCCCCATCGACCGGACCGCGAACACGCCATGCGTGTCACGCGCCGTGATCTCGGCACCCGAGCGCTGCCACCTGCACGCATCTCGAGCACATCGTGCTCGAGCGTCGACCCTCGGCCAGCTCACTGAGCGCGTCCTATCGATCGCCTGCTGTCGGAAAACCTTACAGCTCTGCCGGTCGTTCGAAGACGTGCGCGCAGAAGTGATTGAGTGCGGGAAGTTTTCTCTGCGTGGCCCCAAGATTGCTTGCGGCTCTCGCAACCGGGATGCCGGCTACCACAACGGTTACGTGAAAACGGACATCAACTCTGGTTGAGACACATCGTGGGCGATGCCCCGTGTCGTGGCTCTATGTTGTTTCGTTGCTCTATGTGAAGGAGACACCCATGCGAGCATTTGCGTTCTGCTGCTTGCTGGTCAGCGCTACGGCCCAAGCCAGCATGGTCATCGACGATTTCAACGGCCCGGATTTCAGCTTGTGTGTCAACGCCGTCGGCTGTGAAAGCGAGCTGGATGTGCTCGTCGATCAGGTTGCCGGCGCTTGGGGACTGCGTGATTCCCGAATCGGCATCACCGCACGCACCGATCCACAGGGCGACCCGGATCTGCCGGGCAGCTTTTCGGTGAGTGGCGGGGTGGCGCAGGTGCATGTCGACAGTCTAGGCATGTCGGTGGACCCCGCCGATGACTTCAACAAGGTCGATCTGGCCTACAACATCCCGCTGCCGAACCAGGATGTCACGGCCAGCGGCGATCGCTTCCTCATCGATCTCACCCAGAGCAATCTCGGTGCCAGGACCGCGACCCTGACCTTGGACATATCCGGTCCCAGCGGACAGGGCGGGCAGGCTTCCGTCCTCATCTCGACAGCCGGCACCTATTCGGTGCTGTTCGCGGATTTCGTCGGCACGGTGCCCGAGTTCGCGCTGCTCGACCTGCGCGGACTGCTCCTCATCGTCGATCTGCAGGATGCAATCGGTAACGAGGCTATCGATCTCACCTTCGACAATTTCCGCGTGGGCACGGTGCCACTGCCGGCATCGATCTGGCTACTCGCCGTAGCGCTCGGCGCTACCCTCAGGCTGGCCGCCAGAGGCCGGCGCTGACAAGCGCGTGCGGCGAGCTCGTGGTCCTGCACAAATGCCGCCGCCCAGGCGGAAGATGCCTGCTCGGGCGGCATCCGCATCGCGCCGCCGGCGCCAGCGATGTCACCGAAGTCCATCGCCGAGGCCTCACTGCTCGCCGATGTGCTGACCGGCAAGTTCGTCGATGCGCTCTCGTTCGTGCGCGTGCACAAGCGCCTGGCGCGCGAAGGGATGGATATCGGCTACAGCACGCTGTGCGACTGGCCGATTCAGCTCTACGAACGATTACGACCGTGGCAGGCGCTGTGGTTTGAGGCGCTTCGAGACAGTGCGTTGTGGCATCTCGATGAGACCACGTTGCAGGTGCTCAACGAGCCCGAGCGCGCG
>JAGRHX010001394.1 GCA_020444775.1 Gammaproteobacteria bacterium | reverse complement strand
CTCGCGCCCCTCGCCGGCGGCCAGAGCCGCGACCAGCGCCTCATGGGCATGGCTTTCACAGGTGGCATCGCGCCGCTGCCAGTACAGCGCCACGATCAGTGACGAGCGCGAGACCAGATCGGCAACGATCTCACTGAGCACCTTGTGGTTGGCGATTTCGGCAATGCCTACATGAAAACGCGCCGACAGCAGGATCGCATCGCGCTGGCGACCATCGGCCATCGCCCGATGCTCCAGCGCCAAATGGCTGCGCAAGGCGGCGATGGCCGCCGCATCGGCGCGCTGCGCCGCCATCTCGGCCACCTTCGGTTCGATCAGTGCGCGCGCCTCGAACACCTCGCGCGCCTCGCGTGGCGTGGGCCGGGCCACGAACGCACCGCGATTGGGCTCGAGCCTGGCCAGGCCGTCGTGGGCCAGTGCCTGCAGCGCGGCACGCACCACGGATCTGCCGACCTCGTAGATCGAGGCCAGTTCATCCTCGGGCAGCTTGCGCCCGGGCTTGAGGCGATGATCGATGATCGCGTCGCGAAGCTTCTCGTAGACCGGCAGCCAGCGGGCGGCGGGTTTGTCGAACGAGGCGGTCAGCGTGTTTCCGATGGGCATCGAAGGAGTCGGCCGGGTTCAATCCGGCGCAAATCGCGAGAACATACCAGAGTAGGGCTTGCCCAAGGGCCGGGCATAGGCGCCGGCACGCGAGGTCTTCAGGCCAAGGCCGACCAGCGCCTCGCACAGGCGCACCGCGCAGGCCACGCCGTCGAGCACCGGCACACCGAACTGCGCGGACAGCGCCTCGGTGAGATCGGTCATGCCCGCGCAACCAAGCACGATCGCCTCGGCCCGATCCTGCTCGAGCGCCTGCGCGATTTCGGCCTCGATGCGCTGACGGGCATCGCTGCCCGGTCGCTCGAGCTCCAGCACCGCCACCTCGGCCGCACGTACCGCCGCACAGCGCGATGCCAGGCCATAGCGCACGAGATTATGCTCGATCGCGGCTACCGAGCGCTGCAAGGTGGTGACCACGGAAAAGCGACCGGCAACCAGGCTGGCCATATGAAACGCCGCCTCACCGATGCCGATCACCGGCCCCGGGGCGATGCAGCGCGCGGCATCGAGGCCGGTGTCATCGAAGCAGGCGAGCACATAGGCGTCCGCAGGTGGCTCGTCGCGGATGGTGGCGATCAGACCGGGCACCGAGAAGGCTTCGTCGTAGTAGCCCTCGATGCTGGCCGGGCCATCGGCCGGGTTGACGGCACGCACGCTGACCCCGGACCCGGCGACCCCGGCCGCGACCCGCCCCATCTTCTCGGTCATCGAGGCTGTGGTGTTCGGATTCACGATCAGAATGTTCACGGTCCGCTCCGGCTCGTGTCGTTGCCCATGGCTAGATTTCCCCGCCCAGATACAGCTTCCTGACCCGCTCATCGACCAGCAGCTCGGCCGAATTGCCACTGAGCGCGACCTCGCCGGTGCTCAGCGCATAGGCGCGCTGCGAGATGCGCAGCGCCATGCGCGAATTCTGCTCGACCAGCAGCACGCTGACCTTTTCATCGCGATTGATCGCGACGATCGAGCGGGCGATATCCTGCACCAGCTTGGGTGCGATGCCCAGCGACGGTTCATCGAGCAGGAGCAGACGCGGGCGCGCCATCAGCGCGCGGCCGAT
>JAGRHX010001393.1 GCA_020444775.1 Gammaproteobacteria bacterium | reverse complement strand
GTCCGGTGTTCCAAGTCCGGTGTTCAGCGTCGTGCGCGAGTTGAGACACAGGTCCTTGCCGATGTGCCATTCGCCAGTGATAGGGTCGGCAAGGGGCCGATCCCGGGATGCTGAGTCAGTTTCTGAGACCGGCAGATGTGAGGAATGGCGTCAAGCGTGGATGGGCTTGCGCGCATCGCTGCATTCCTCCTGCGTTTTCCAGCGCGGAGCCGGCATCGGTCCCGAGTGCCGGGTGAGCCCGGACACGAGGCTTCCTCTATTGCGCGTGAGAAAGGCAGGACGAAGACAGTGCTTGTGGTAATGCAGCCATGTGTCCACGCCTGTGAGGTGCAGACATGAAACCGTTGATGGCCATCGCTCTGTTCTGGCTGCTGCTCGGCGGCTCGCCAACCCTGGCACGAGTCGAGCAGCAGGATCGCGACCTCATTACACAGCCGGTCTTCATGTGCGGTAGTGGCTTGCACAGCGCAGCCAATTCCAAGACCAGGATATTTGAAAGCGTACCGACGAGGCCGCTTGCGCTATCGGACGACGGCACCTTGCTGTTCGTGGTCAACGCGCCGGCGAACTGTCTCGAGATCTACCAGACTGACAAAGCCGAACTCGTGCTCGCGAGCACTGTTTCCGTGGGACTGGACCCGGTGTCGGTTGCCCAACGTAGCCGGCATGAGGTCTGGGTGGTCAACCATGTGTCCGATTCTGTGAGCATCGTTGATATCGCAGGGCGGCCGCGCGTCATCGACACGCTACAGGTCGGGGATGCGCCGTGGGATGTGGTTTTCGCCGATCGCGGGATCGAACCGCGGGAGCCAACGGTCAACCGACGCAATCGTGCTTTCATAAGCGCATCCTTCCGGGGCCAGCACCATCCTCAGTTCGCTGTGCAGCATCTGCTCAAGAACCGGGTCGACAATCCTGCCGGCGATCCAGGAGAGACAATCGGACGCGCGGACCTCTGGGTAATGGACATCGATGAACACTCCGGTTCCATATCTCGGGCCGGCATCATCAACTTGTTCACGGACAGCTTGAGGTCCCTCGCTGTCAGCAAGGACGGCGCTCGCGTATTCGCCACATCCTTTCGCTCCGGCAATCGGACAACGACGGTTCCCGTACCGAGTGAGAAGCTCGTCGGTGAACGCTGGAGCGCCGACGGTATGGGCCACCCGGAGCCAATGTTGATCGTGCAGCAAGACGGCCAGGATAGATGGCGCGATCTTAGCGGCGAGGACTGGTCTGCCCGAGTCAATTATTCAATTGCCGACAATGACCTTTTCATAATTGATGCCAGTAGCGACCTGACGCTCGGTACCGCCGCTCGACCACGCTTCAATCGACATGCGGTTCTGGACACGGTCAAAGGTATCGGTACGATACTCTTCAATGGTGTGTTTGATGACCAAAACGACCGCTTCCTGGTCACCGCGCTGGAGGCGAACAACGTGCAGCCCATGCAAGAGCGGCTGAAGGGCCGCTTTGTCAAGAACCAGCTCGTGGTCGTCGACCTCAAGGCCAAGAGCCACCCGCGGATTCACAAGATTGAACTCGATGCCGACGCCTTCGGAAGCTCAGCACACCCCTCGGGCATGGCACTGCCTGGCGCATTGGCGATCAGCGACGACGGGACGGACGTGCTGCTGGCGAGCATGGGTGGCAACAAGCTCACGCGGCTTCGCCTATCAGCCAATGCCGAGCATCCCCCAAAAGCCAGTGATGTCGTACAGCAGTTTGTCGGCAAACCACACCGCGGCGTGGCCGAACCCGTTGGCGGCCCGATCGGGGTTCTCGCCGACCAGGGATGGCGTCACGTGTACGTCTACACCCTGTTCGATAATAAGTTGGCGCTCTTTGCGAACACTCCTGAAGGGTTGAAGAAGCGGGACGAGCACAAGATGCCCAACCCGGAAACCCTCCCTATTCAATACGGTCGCCAGTACCTATATGACGCGACCCTCACCTCGGGGAACGGTTCGGTTGCCTGTGCGTCGTGCCACATCTTTGGTGGCACGGACCGACTGCAGTGGGACCTCAGCAAGAAGGATGCACCGATCGAGCATGTACACATCGGCTATGTCGCACACCCTGATCGCGACATACCGGACCTGCGCACCACAATCCGGGCGATTGCGCTCAAAGCCGATCCGACAACGGCCACGGTCGGCGCCCGAGTGGAGCTGGGAGGTAAACAGCTACCCGTGGTTTTCGTTGGTGACAAGAAGTCATTCGCCGACGCCCTAGACCGCCAGGTCATCGACCTTCAAGCGCCTGGGCTCGTGTACCTGAGACCCGGACCCGTGGACGCACGCCTGGCCAAGTTCCACCGTATTGGTGAAGCCGGCACCTGGCTCCTGATCGATACTCCCTTCTTTCATCCGCTCAAGGGCCCGATGCTTACGCTGCCCTTGTACGGGCTTTCACATTCCGGCCCCATGCACT
>JAGRHX010001392.1 GCA_020444775.1 Gammaproteobacteria bacterium | reverse complement strand
GCGAGGACAATGCCGATCTGCGGCTCGGTGAGCAGGGTCGGAATCTCGGGCTCGTCGGTGAGGATCAGTGGCGTCGGTTGTGTGAGAAGCGCGAGGCCATCGAGCGCGAGCAGCAACGTCTGCGGTCGACGTGGGTGCGACCGGAGACCCTGGCCGCGGCCGACGCCGAGCGGCTGATCGGGAGCGCGCTTCGCCGCGAGCACAACGGGCTGGATCTACTGCGACGACCCGCGGTCGACTACGACAGGCTGATGCAGGTGCCCGGCTTCGGTCCGCCGGTCAGCGACCCGGAGGTGCGTTTCCAGGTCGAGGTGCAGGCCAAGTACGCGGGCTACATCGAACGGCAGCAGACCGAGGTGGAACGCAATCGGTCCAACGAGTCACTGCGCATCCCGGCAGACCTCGACTATCAACGAGTCAGCGGACTGTCCGCCGAGGTGCGTGAGAAGCTGACCCGGGTGCGGCCGGAGACCTTGGGCCAGGCGAGCCGCGTGTCCGGCGTGACCCCGGCCGCCATCTCGATGCTGCTGGTGCATCTGAAGAAGCGTGGCGGGCTGCCCGAGAACACGCTGATCCAATCGATGTCAGCGGCGCCCACGGAGGCCGACCCGGCATCGTCATCCTCCGGAGGCGCCGGCTCGCCGCCGATGCCGGCGCAGGGCTCATCGCTTTGATCGCCCCGCGGCCGTGAAGACCGACGAGGGCGGTGGCGCGCGGCGGACGGGCAGCGACGAGTCGGACTGGGTGCACGCCACGCGGCTACTGGAGCGCGGTCTGGAGCAGCTTGCCGAAGCCTCGGCCGGACACTGCTCGGCTTCCCCGACGCTAGCGGCTCACCAGGCCACAGCAATCGGCACCAGCGGCAGTGTCGCGACCGAAACCGCGTTACTCACGCCGAACTTGTGCGACGGCACGACCGTCACGCGCTTGATGGTTCTGTTGAGGCTGGTTGCGACCTGGAATCGTGTCTACAACCTGACCGCTGTCAACGACCCAGAGCAGATGGTGATCAAGCATGTGCTCGATTCGCTCTCGGTATTGCCGTGGCTGGCTGGACGCAACTGGTTGGACGTGGGGTCGGGCGCGGGCTTTCCCGGACTGGTCCTGGCCATCGTGCAGCCCTCGGCACACATCTGTTGTCTGGACGGCAATCTGAAGAAGTCGCGGTTCATCGCGCTCGCCGCGCGCGAGCTCGATCTGGCCAACGTCAGGGTCGAGCGCGCCAGACTGCTGGAGCTGGTCCGGACCGAATCGCTGGACGGGGCTCGGCGCGCGGACTTCGACGTGGTGATGAGTCGTGCGGCCATGCCTGCCGAGCTGCTCGCCAGCCAGGCCCGTGACCTGCTCTCGGCGCACGGCCGGGTGCTGGCGATGCTCGGACGGGCGGCTGAGGTGCGACCACCCGCGGGCTTCAGGGTCCGTGTGGAGCCGGTTCACGTGCCGTTCCTGGATGCGCAGCGGCATGTCGCGGTGCTGGTTCCGGACAGGTATCCGGCGGACCCATCCGGCGGACCTATGAAGGGGAGTTGAGAGGGGAAGCGGCGAGTTCAGAGGGGCAGCGGGGAGGCGTGCGACCGACCCTGGCCACTGCAGACGAATGTCCCGGAAGATGAACCGGAAGATGGCCCGCCAGGGGCACGGTGGCACGAAATCAGGGCGTGTCCGAGGAATGGGCTTGGTAACCGTGTCCGCCGGACTGCGCTATTCTTGCAGTGCAATTGCATTGGTCGCATTCGAAGTTCGAGCAGCGGATTCAGAATCATGGCGAAGATCATCGCCGTCGCCAACCAGAAGGGCGGCGTCGGCAAGACAACAACCGCCATCAATCTCGGCACCGCGCTCGCCGCGATCGGCGAGCGGGTGCTGATCATCGACCTC
>JAGRHX010000102.1 GCA_020444775.1 Gammaproteobacteria bacterium | reverse complement strand
ACCAACACCGACACCGCCGATGCGGTCGCCACCGCGGCGCAGTGCGAGGCGCTGGCGAGGGCCGGATCGGAGCTGGTGCGGATCACGGTAAACACGCCCGAGGCGGCGCGCGCGGTGCCAGAGATCCGCAGCCGGCTCGACGACATGGGCTGTCGGGTGCCGCTGGTCGGAGACTTCCACTACAACGGTCATCGGTTGCTGATCGACGAGCCGGGCTGTGCCCGAGCGCTGGCCAAGTACCGGATCAACCCGGGTAACGTCGGCTTCGGCAAGAAGAAGGACCCGCAGCTCACCACCATGGTCAAGGTGGCGATCGACAACGACAAGCCGATTCGAATCGGTGTCAACTGGGGCAGTCTGGACCAATCGTTGCAAGCGCGGCTGATGGACGAGAACGCTCGACTGGCGACGCCCAAGACGGCGATGGAGGTGACCCGGGAAGCGCTCATCCTGTCGGCCCTGGATTGCGCCGAGCAGGCCATGGAGACCGGTCTGGGCAAGGACCGGATCGTGCTGTCGTGCAAGGTCAGCGAGGTTCAGGAACTGGTCGCTGTCTATCAGTCGCTGTCCTCGCGTACCGATCTCGCCCTGCACCTCGGTCTGACCGAGGCGGGCATGGCACCCAAGGGCATCGTCGCCTCGACCGCGAGTCTGGCGATCCTGCTGCAGCAGGGAATCGGCGACACCATCCGGGTGTCATTGACGCCGATGCCCGGTGGTGACCGCAGCGAGGAGGTGCTGGTGGCGCAACAGATCCTGCAGACCATGGGAATCCGTTCGTTCACGCCTCTGGTCACGGCCTGCCCGGGCTGCGGGCGTACCACCTCCAGCTTCTTCCAAGAGCTCGCCAACGAGGTACAGAGTCATCTGCGGGAGCGCATGCCAGTCTGGCGCGAACGTTACACCGGTGTCGAGTCGATGTCGGTCGCCGTGATGGGTTGCGTGGTCAACGGCCCGGGTGAGAGCAAGCATGCCAACATCGGCATCAGCCTGCCCGGTACCGGCGAGGCGCCGGCGGCACCGGTGTTCGTGGATGGCAAGAAAACGGTCACCTTGCGCGGCGAGAACATCGCCAGCGAGTTCAAGGCGCTGGTCGACGAATACGTGGAGAGCCACTACACCCCGCTTTAGACGGTATGGCTCGGGCACCTCGTCCCGGTGCCAGCGCGCCCCGGCGTCGGACGCTTGCCGGCGCGCGGGACCATGGGCGGGACGAAGTGCCGCGCTCGCGAGCGCGGCCCGGTCAGGGTTTCAGCGCATTGAAGCCAGCGGTGAAGCCGGACAGCGAGACCGGCACCGGGACGCGTTGACCGAGCCCATCGATGAAGGTGATCGTGGCCTTGTTGCCGGCCTTGAACTGGCCGACGATATCGTCGTTCAGTGGCATCGGGGCGATACAACCGGAATCGCGGCAGTAGGCGAACGGAATTCTCACCGCCTTTTGCTCATCGACCTGGATCTGCATGCCGGGTGGTAGGGTCACGCCGAGCGGCACGGTGAAGAATGCAGCGGGCTGCTTGTCATTTTGCATGTAACCCACCGAGACCTCGAGCACCGGGCGCTTGCCTTCCTTCATGATCAGGCGCTGCGAGATGTAACACACCTGCAGCTCCTTGCCCTGGTCGTCCTTACCGGTCTCACAGCGGCCCATCCAATCCTTGAACCGCTGGCCATTCTCGACCTGTGCCTGGGCCGACCAGCCGAGCATCTGCAGCACCAGTACGGTGAGCCCGAGCAGCAGCGCCGGCCGCTGCTTGAATCCGAACGTGTTCCTGCTCATAGCCAAAGTCAATCCATCTCCAATTCATGACGGCCCGCCGGTACATCGACGGGTCGTGTATCGACGGGTCGGGCCGTGTGGCCTGTGTTCTGGTCACAGGCTTTCGGCAGCCCGTATCAATCGCGCAGTATAACAGTTGCGCCAGACGGCGCTGAGCAGGCGGATGACCGGCTGCTCGGTAGTCCGGGTCGATGGTGCCAGGTGCTCGATGCGAAGCTCAGCTGGTGCACGCACAATGTGTCATCTGTCGATATGGGCGTCATCGATCGATATGGCCGCGGCCAGCGCCAGCCAGCAAGCACGGCCGCCGCCGCTGTGGCATCCTGTGACGACGTTTGCGGTCACCATTTGCCAACCGGTGTCGAATGCCAGTACCCCCCGGCGTCTGGCCGAGGTCCGGAACCACGGCCAGACTTGACGGCCAGACTT
>JAGRHX010001391.1 GCA_020444775.1 Gammaproteobacteria bacterium | reverse complement strand
TGCGCCTTGAGCAGCTCGGCCTGCAGCTCCTCGAGGTGCGACTCGTAGTCACGGCTGCGCATCTTGCGCCGATACGGATACTCTCCGGTCTCGAAGGCACGGCGTATCGCATCCGGATCGTGGCGGAGCTCGGCAATCCGATGCAGCGCGTCGCCCCGCACCTGGTCCGCGTGTGACGCGGTCGCATCGCCGTTGCGCATTGCGCTGCGCTTCGAGGCCGATGTCGGGATCGGCCCCGGGATGATGCCGGAGCCGTTGCCACTGGCGGCGCTGTCGTCGGCCGCGCGGCCGGGCGTGTCGTCGATTCTTTCCATGTCGAGCTTCTCGGCGGGACAATCCTCGACTTTAGTGGATGCGCGCGCCGGCAATCAAAGCGTCTGGCCGGGCTGACCTTGATCGATGTCAAGGACCCGTGGCGTTCGAATTCGGCGTGTGTGTCGGTAGACTCTCGATCCGGGCGGGCGGCGTGTTCGTCCGCGTGCGAATCCCCGCGTAATCGAATCCTTCGGGTGGTGTTCAAGAGTCATGTACTGGCGTACCGAGTTTCCGCAGTTCAAGCCCGATATCCGGCGGCCCGACACATTGCAGCAGCCTCACTACTACTGCTTTCTAGGCCAGCAGGTGGTGGTCGGCCCGGCCGAGGGGCCGTGGCAGCCGTTGACTGCTGCCGAGCTCGCCGGGATCGATGGCGAGCTGCAGTCGGAACACTATCTGGGCCGTCTGGACGGTTGCGACTGTCTGGCCGTGCAGTTCGATGCCGGCAGCACGCTGCCGGACAGCTACGGTCTTGTCGGATTGCGGCAGCTTCTGGGCCGGGTCGACGAGGAGCACTTCTATCTCGCCGGCAGGGCGTTGCAGATCCTCGACTGGGACCGCGGAACCCGCTACTGCGGTGGCTGCGGCAGTCCGACCCGGGTTCGGGAGGACGACCGCTCCAAGTTCTGCGACGAATGCCGTATTCCGGTGTATCCGCGTCTGTCGCCGAGCATCATCGTGCTCGTCACCCGCGGTGAGCAGATGCTGCTGGCACGCAACGCCGCCTGGGGGCCATCGGGCTTCTACTCCACCCTGGCCGGGTTCATCGAGCCCGGTGAATCGGTGGAGGAGGCCGTGCATCGGGAGGTCTTCGAGGAGGTGGGGGTGAAGGTCAGGAACCTGCGTTATCTCGGTAGCCAGTCCTGGCCGTTCCCGAATTCCCTGATGCTCGGTTTCCACGCCGAATACGCAGGCGGCGAGTTCCAGTATCACGACAACGAGATCGCCGATGCGCAATGGTTCCACATCGACGATCTGCCGAAGGTTCCGACCCGCTACGCGATCTCCAGATGGCTGATCGAGGACTACATCGAACAGGTGCGCTCAGCGCGCACGGACTGAAGCGGGCGGAACGTCACGCAAATCGCAATCTTGCCGTGCATGGCATGAATCCGCGCCTACATCAGCAGCCGGATGGTGTCTTCGCGGTGCCGAACCACCAGGCGTCGAGGGTGCTCGCCACCGCCTTCAGACCTTCGAAGTCGGTCGGCTTGGTGACGAAGCTGCTGGCGTGAGCATCGTAGGCGCGCTGCACATCGCGATGCGACGAGGAGGTGGTCAGGACGACCACCGGTATGTCCTTGAGCGTTTCGCTACCTTTGATGCTCGCCAGGAACTCATGGCCGTCCATCAGCGGCATGTTGAGGTCCAAAAGGATCAGATCCGGTCGCGGGCTGTCGGCATACGGCTCCCGGTGATGCAGGTAGTCGAGCGCTTCCACGCCGTTCCTCACCCGAACCGGATTGGCCCGCACGCGGGATTCTGCGAGTGCCTCGAGCATGAGAAAGGCATCGCCGTCATTGTCCTCGACCAGTAGCAGATTGGCCCTGGTGGACTCTGCTTGATGCTCTGAATGGGTCATTCAACTCGTCTCCACGGCTGCGAGGCCGGCTGCGCGATTCGGCGGCTGCTCGTTGGCATCCCTGCCTTGTTCTTGTTGTCTGATGGATAGGTCCATGGCCGGTTCGGACCCTGGTGGTGGCGCTGGCAACACGACCTTGAAGGTCGTACCGCCGCCGAGCGCCGACTGCACCTCGATGCTGCCCGAGTGCCTGCTGACGATCTTCTTGCAGATGGCCAGGCCAATGCCCGTGCCCGGATAGCTGCCCTCATCGTGCAGACGCTCGAATATGGTGAATATCTTCTCACGATACTCCGGCGCGATGCCGATGCCATTGTCGATGACCCTGAATTCCACGCCGCGCTCGCTCCGGCTGGCCATGATGCTGATGCGTGGATGCGGCGATTCATTGAACTTCAGACCGTTCGAGACGAGATTCTGGAATAGCAGCTGCAACAGCGCTGGATTGCCCCAGACCTCGGGAAGCTCACCCACCTCGAGCTCGGCGCCACGCTGCTTGAACGTCTGATGCATGTCATGCTCGATGGCGGTGAGCAGCGTTCGACAGTCGACGCGCTCGAAACGCTGATTGGCCCGATCCACCCGGGCGTAGTCGAGCAGTTCCTTGAGCAGCACCTGCATGCGCCGAGCGCCATCCGCGGCGAAGCCGATGTACTGCTGGGCCTTCTCGTCGAGCTGACCCTGATAGCGTTGTCGGAGCAGATCGGTGAATGCCGAGACCATCCGCAGCGGTTCTTGCAGGTCGTGTGAGGCGGCGTAGGCGAACTGCTCGAGCTCCTCGTTGGAGCGGGCCAGGGCACGGGTCTTGTCGAGGAGCGCAGCGTTCATCTGATCGGCATAGCGCAGGGCCATCCGGTTGGTGCTGCTGACCGACAGGAACAGATAGAGCAGCAGCGCATCGATGATCAGTCCACCGACCAGGATGGTCAGCGGCAGGGCGCTGTGCTCGGCGGCCCTGAAGGCCTTGCTCGACCAGACGTCGAAGGCCCAGGTGCGGCCATAGATGGGCACCGAGATGCGCCGCTTGAACATCGGATCCGGATCGAAGTCGGGCTCGGCTTCGGTGTGCTCGTTGTACAACGGGTCGCCGTCGTCGTGGACACTGATGCCGACCAGCCGCTTCTCGCGGTCCAGCACCCCTCGCATCAGTTTCTTGAAGACGAAGGGCGCATACACCATGCCGGCGAAGACCTTCTCGCTGCTGCCGTGCGACGCATAGCTACGGGTGCTGAAGAACGGCGCGTAGAACAGGAAGCCCGGCGTGCGCTCGGCATCCTGGACCAGCACGATGGGGCCGGTGATCTGGGCGCTGCGCGTATCGCGCGCCTTCAACGCGGCGGTGTAGCGGTTGTCCTCGTGAGCGATGTCCAGGCCCACCGCGGCGCGGTTCTCGGTGACCGGCACGATGTAGGAGATCGGCAGGAAGTGCCCGCGCTGGTGCGGTGGGTGGATCGAATAATCGGAGCGTTCGGCGCGTTGCTCGCGCAGGTAGCGGTCCAGCTGCTCGGGTTGCACCATGTGGATGACACCGATGCCATTCACGCCGGGGTACTTGCGTTCGAGCTTGAGGCTGGTTGCGTACTCCAACCATTGTGGGAAGCTCACGGCGCCGCCAAAGGTATCGATCAGCGAGGTGCCGGCCCACAAGGCATCCTCGTACTTGCGCATCCGATCGACGACCAGGTCCACGACCTGCCCCGCCTCGCGTTCGAAGCGTGCCTCTACCTTGGCGTCGTGCTGGGATTTGGAGGTCCACCAGGCGGCGAAGGTGACACACAGCGACAGCGCGAGCACCAGCCAGTGCACGACGTGCAGACGCCCGGCTCGTTCGAGTCTTCGGCGTTGTTGTTGCAGTTCGGGCATGCCTGACTGGACCCTCGCTCGGAACGTCCGGCCCACTGGCCGGCCCCGGTTGACGCAGGAAATCCTCCCGCCGAAGGTCTATCGGTTGTGCGCGCACGCCGCTTTAACCGGCGCCTCGACCGGCGTCGTGTCCCGATGGATGACGCTGGTCGGCGCGCCCGGGTACGCTTACCGGCCGATCGGCTCGACGAGGAGGTGGCGGTGCTGAGTCTGGAAGGAGTGCACAAGCGCTATGGCGCCGTGCACGCGCTACAGGGGCTGGACATGCAGGTGCACGAGGGCCAGGTGTATGGCTTTCTCGGCCGCAACGGCGCGGGCAAGACGAC
>JAGRHX010001390.1 GCA_020444775.1 Gammaproteobacteria bacterium | reverse complement strand
CCCAACCCAGTCGCCGGTAGCTTTCAGGTGGGAACAGATCGGCTGCCAGCGAATCGCCGAAATCGGGTAGGTAGTAGATCCAGCCGACCAGCCATTCGTGGTAGTCCATCGCGTTGTAGCCCGCTCGATGTGCGAGGGCCAGGTCCAGATAGGTCGGGTCGGACAAGGTCGCGGTCTGACTCACGACCCAGTTTCGGATGACCCATGACGCGACCACCGCGGTCGCCAGCGAGGCCGCGACGACAACACGGACGAGCGCATGCCAATCCGGTCGTGAGCGCTCGCGGTATCGATGGATCCAGACCATCAGGAGCAAGGCGCCAGCCAGCGGCAGCCAGATGAGCACCGCCGGGCGGGTCAAGGCACCCGCGCCCAGGCACAGTCCAAGCAGCAGCGCATGCCTGAACCTTCCGTCGGGATCGGCGCTACGGACCAACAAGTAAAGGGTCGATACGGAAAGCAGGAGGTGCAGCGGCTCGGCCAGGGCGAGACCGGTGTACAGGAACAGGTCGCGACAGGCCAGTGCGAGCAGACAGGCAAGCCAGGCCTGCAGTGGCCGACCCAGGATCCGTAATCCCAGCAGCCAGATCAGCGCCAGGGTCAGAATCGTTTCCAGAAAGTGTAGCCAGCGCAGCGTCGACAGGTGGACGACACAATCCGCGCGCTGGGTCAGCGCGCATTCGAAGGTCTGACGGAGATCGCCGTCCAGGGCCGCGGCCAGAGCCAACTCCAGGCTCGTCACCGGGCCGCCCATCAACAGACCAGGCGCAGGCTCGATGTCAGGGCGATGCTCAGCCATCGAGAGCACCCCGTGATCGAGCAGATTCAAGGCCGAGGTGATGTAACGCAGGGCGTCGGCGGTCGGCTGCTCGTCAGCCGTCGCGACGATGCGTTGATGGCAGACGAGCAGCAGGAGTGCCGCGAATCCCAGATGTAGCCAGCGGCGATCAAGTTGCATGGAAGTTTCGTTCGGCCGGGTGGGCCGCTGCGACTCGTTCGGGTCTCATCGCTCTGGTTTGCGATAGATGCCGACGATTATGTCGCTCGGCAGCCAATCGATGATCCAGGTCAGGGCCCAGACGAACGGGTGGCAGAGCGTGAGTGGCACACCGGTACGCACGCTCGCCAGACGCTCGCGCAGCCCCGAGCGTGCGATGCTGGGCAAACTCATCGGGGGCAGCACCTGGAGCGCGGTGACACGCGTCATCAAGGATTCCAGCGTTCGTTGATTGAAGTAAGACAGATGCGGCGACGGTAGCCCGCGCTGCCAGAGCCTGTCGAACGGGCCATGCACACCGATCCGGTCGAGCATGCTGGCGAGTCGGAAGAAGATCCCGTCACGGCTGGGCAGATTGATGCACAGGATCCCGCCGGGTGTGAGCAGGGCTTCGAGGCTGCGCGCCGCGCCCGGCGGGTCGGGTAGATGCTCGAAAACGTCGTTGAGCGCGATCACATCGAAGCAGCGCTCGCTACCGATGGCATCGGGAAAGAAGCCGTGAATGACCTCGTGACCCCGCGCCCGGCATTGCCCGGCGGCGAGCGCATCGGGTTCCAGCCCCGTGACCCGTGCGCCACGCTCACGCGCCATGTCCAGGAAGAGTCCCTTCGCCGATCCGATTTCCAGTATCCCGGCACCCTGCAAAGAAAGGTAAAGACTAAGCTGGTCCAGGATCCGGGCGAAGTTGTCGCGCCGTAGCGTGTCCAGACCGTCCACCGACACGCCTGCCCCCGGTGGCAGCGTGCTGCCCAGGAAGCTGCAGGTGTCGCATTCGAGCAGCCAGTCCTTCATCGGGCGCATGCAAGACGCGCAGACCGGACACCTCAGGCGTCCCTCTTCTCGGCTCGAAGAGTCGAAACGGGCCTGCGCGAGGTCACCGTTCATGCAGTCGCCGGTAGACCTTCTCCGCGGTCACCGGCAGCTCTCTAAAGCTCTCACCGGTCGCGTCCAGGATCGCATTGACGATGGCCGGCGCGACACCGCTGATGGCATGCTCGCCGATGCCCTTGCCACCGAACGGGGTCGGGCCGTCATGCTCGCTACGCACCAGGACCGTATTGAGCGTCGGGATGTCACGCATCGTCGGTAGCTTGTAGTCACCGAGGTGGGCGTTGGTGACGAAGCCGTCCTCGTAGACCAGCTCTTCCATCAGTGCATAGCCCACGCCCTGCACCAGCGCGCCTTCGATCTGACCTTGATGATTGATGGGGCTCAAGATGGTCGCGACATCGTGCACGGTGGTCATACGGTGCAGGCGTATGGCACCGGTCTCCTCGTCCACCTCGACCTCCGCGGCCTGCGCCGTGAACACGGTGTCATCGCTGGCCGGCTGCGCGACGTGCGTGTGCTGGACCGCGATCTCTGTGCCGAACGACTGCATGGCCTGGGCGAGCGTCATTGCCTCGTTGCCATGCATGACCTGTCCGTCACGAAACACGATGGCCTCGACCGACCAGCCATGACGCTCGGCCAGGAACTCGCTGAGCCGGGTCTTGACCTGCTGACTGGCCTGCAAGGCGGCGTTGCCGGCCGTGTTCGTGACCCGGGCACCACCGACGCCGCCATCGGTGGGCAGCGCGTCGGTGGACCAGGTCTGCATGTCGATCTGGTCGTACTCGATACCGAGCACCTCGCCGACCACCTGACGCAACATGGT
>JAGRHX010001389.1 GCA_020444775.1 Gammaproteobacteria bacterium | reverse complement strand
CGCACCGGCGGTGGACGGCAGCATCCTGCTGTCGATGCGCGGCGGTGACTACGAGCTGACCGTGGGCCGCGACTTCTCGCTGGGCTATCTCAGTCACGATGCCCAGAGTGTCGGTCTGTACCTGGAATTCAGCTTCACCTTCCGCGCGCATACGCCGGAGGCCGCGGTGCCGTTGGTCTACGACTGATTGTCGTGCTGTTCAGCCTCGGGCCCTGAGCGTTCAGGCTCGCATCCGCTGTGCGCTCTCGCCCGGTCCACCATCCTCCGGATAGAGCGGAGCGGTCAGCTTCACACCCGGCATCAGATAGCCGTCCGGCCGACCCGATCTGGTTCGCCCCATGAATTCGTAGTAGGCATCCGCGAGCGGTGGTCCTGCCTCGGTCGCGAGCCACAAGCGCAGCAGATGGCGTCGCTGCTCGGGCTCGGGATGGTCTTCGTAGGCCGTGCGCGAATGCATGATGTAGTGGTCGTTGAGCAGCTGGATGTCGCCGGGCAGGAACTCGATCTCGAGCACCAGCGCCGGATCCGCCGCGACCCGTTCGATCATCGCGAAGGCTTCGAGCTGCTGCTCGGTGAGTCGCGGCAGATTCGCGAAGCGCTGCGCCTTGTTGATCGTGCTGCGTACGTAATTGGTGGTGAGGTTGCCGTCGCGGAAATTGAAGACCGGCAATCGGTACCACGGTTCGCGACCTTCCGGGATCTCCCCCCGACGGTCGCGGTAGATGGTCTCGGTCAGGACCTGCACCAGGTCCGGCCGCTCCGCCAGCATGGTGTTGTAGACGGCGCCGGCGCTGACAATCGAGCTCAATCCGCCGGAGCGGGCCGTCTTCAGACACAGCAGCCCGACGATATCGGCCGGATCGGTATGAAAGGCCAGCTTCTCCGATGTCTGATAGCCGCGTCCGGTCGGTAACGAGGCGTCGAAGCCCAGATCGCAGACATGCCCCAGGGCATGGCCCCTGGCATTTTGCGACACCGCTTCACCCAGATGCGCACCGATACCGAAATAAGCGATCGCCGCCTGGCGACGACTGTAGCGCTCGACCGGCAGACCACGCAGCAGGGCGAAGCCGACGCCATGCTGGAGCTGCTCCTGGACCAGATCCAATCTACGCCCCAGCCCGGGCAGACGAAAACGTTCACGGGTGATGTCGAGCACGTCCAGCCCGTCCGCCTCGATGGCAGCAATCGCGCGGTCCAGCTCGGCGAGATCGGCATCGGAGAAGCTGTAGCTCCACTCATCACCACGTGTGGCGAGTTGCGGTCCGCGCCAGACGCGCGGCCCCGTTACCGGCTGCAATTCGCCGGAATGCAATTCAGTCTGTGCCATCTATCGCACCTGCCTCCTCGATGATAAGCCCCATGTCCGTGCACCGGTTCGGTCCCTCGATGTTGCCTCGATCAGGCTCGGCATCACAAGGCGTCGAGGGCATTTTTGCTGCGGCTGACTCGAACAGGCTGTTGTCGGGCCGGCGCGCCGAGCATGCGCATCGGGAGAGTGGCATGTGCCAGCAATCGACCCGAACGCACGCCAACGGTCCGCTTCTTCTGACCGGCTTGATCCGCGCTTCAAGCTCTCGGACAAGCGATGCGAAGTCGCTGAATTCGGTATGCTTGCGGCGCAATCGTCATTCATCCAGTGGGAGCATCCACCGTGGCCGCACGCGTTCCATATTTGAACCCCGAAGACCTCTGCGAAGCGAACAAGGACCTGCTGAAGCGACCGATCTGGCTGACTCGCGCCCTGGTCAACAGCCCGGACACGGCACGTGCGTTCCATGTGCTGGGCAATCACATCCGCTACGGCATGAAGCTCGACATGCGCTTGCGCGAGCTCGCCATCTTGCAGGTCGGTTGGGTCGCGCGCTCGCCGTTCGAGTGGAGCCATCACGTCAAGCTCGGCATGGATTTCGGGGTTACCAAGCAGGACATCGAGGGATTGATCGCGGAGAGCGATGGCCGCCCGAGTGGTCTTGGTGCCCTGGAGAAGAAGATCCTGCTGGCAGCACGCGAGATGGCCGAGAATGTCGAGATGCCACAAGCGCTCTTCGAGGACCTGCAGGCCGATCTCGGCAACGAGCAGATGGTCGACCTGGTCGTCACGATCGCAACCTACTGCGCGGTCGTGCGTATCCTCGCTTCGTTGGCCATCGAGGTGGAGCCGGAATACCAGCCTTATCTGGATATGTTCCCGCTGCCGGGCAGCTAGACCCAACGCTACTGACACGGGCCGTGATCCCCGGGCATACCGGTTGCTGCGACCCGCATGTCAGATGCTGACATGACGCGCCCCCCCGTCCAGGCATAGGATACAGACCTGCGCTTCTCAGCCCCGGCCCCGCTGGCCGGTCATGGCTGACCATTGCGCCCTCGATCTTGATAGGGCAACCGATGGCAGCCATCGAACCCCACTGTTCAAACGAGGAGTTCGCAAGTGACCTACGACCTGTTGTTCAAGAATGCCCGCATCTGCGACGGCACCGGCGCGCCTTTGCGTCACGGATCGCTCGCGGTGCGGGACGGCAGTATCGTCTCGGTAGGAGAGGTCGCCGGGGACGCGGCGCGCGTGATCGATGCCGAGGGACTGGTGCTGGCGCCGGGCTTCGTCGACATCCATACCCA
>JAGRHX010001388.1 GCA_020444775.1 Gammaproteobacteria bacterium | reverse complement strand
TTCAAGCGCATCAACGACAGCCACGGGCACGCGGCGGGTGACGAGGTGTTGCGCACGCTCGGTGCATTCTTGAAACGAACACTTCGCGCCAGCGATTTCGCGACCCGCTATGGTGGCGAGGAATTTGCGCTGGTGCTGCCCCACACCAACCCGAGCGAGGCGACGCGCCTCGCCGAACGAATCCGAAACGATATCGCCTCGCTATCAATTCCCATCAGCGCACGGACTGAGCCGCAGCGCTGCCTGCGGGTAACCGTCTCCATCGGTGTCGCTACCCTGACGCCCAATGGCAGGTGGACCCGAGAGACAAGCACCACCCGCGCATCTGATTACGGATCTGGTCACGGTCGGGGACAGGATCCGGCCAGATGGCTGCTCGATCGTGCCGACGCCGGCGTCTACGCGGCCAAGAGCGCGGGGCGCAATCGAGTCTGCAGCGCGCCACGCCTCAGCGACCCGGGGTGAGCGGACGCGCCGCGTCGCGCGCCCGACACGATCATCAGCTCTCTGGCGGTCCCCGCATCTGTGAGAGCACCTCCTCGACACGCCGCCAGGTACGTGCCTGCTCCGCGTCTCCCTTCTCCTCGTATTCCGCGGCACGATGCGCGGCAACACTCATCGCCTTCGCGCCGTACTCCTCGTAGAGACGTCGGGCGAACTGGTCTATGGCTATCTCGCTCATGTGCACCTCCTGCTGGTCTGGCCGGACGGCGTCTGGTTCGATTCTCCGGATACACGGACAGTACCCTGCCTGATCGATACTCTAGCCCGCGGCTCGGCAGGCCGCTTGACCTCCATCAAGCCTTCCGCCCCGCGCTCAGCCCACAACCGGTACCATCGGCGGCCCGCCCGCCGGTAGCTCGAGCTCGCAACCTGTGGCGGCACGTACCACGTCGAGGCTGACACCCGGGGCCAGCTCCCGCAGCAGAAAGGCGTCCCCCATCGGCTCGAACAGTCCGAGGTTGGTCATCACCAGGGTCACGACGCCGCGCGCGGTTATCGGAATCGCGCAGTCCGCGACCAGACGTGGCGCCCCGGAGCGGGTCGTATGATCCATGATGACAAAAACGTTACGAGCGCAGGCCGCCAGATCCATTGCGCCGCCGATCCCACCGCCTTTCGCGCCGGCCACCTTCCAGTTGGCGAAATCTCCATTGCAGGCGACCTCGTAAGCGCCCAGCACGGTGACGTCGATTCGCCCGCTGCGGATGACCGCAAAGCTGTCGGCGTGATGAACGATGGCCGCATTCGGCCGTAGCGTGACGTTCTGCCCTCCGGCGTTCACCAGGTGCAGATCCTCCTGGCCCGGTGCCGCGATCGGTCCGTAGCCGATCACACCGTTCTCCGAGTGATAGACGATCTCGGTGTCACCGATGTCGGTGTTGGAGCACAACGTGGGCATGCCACCCCCAAGGGTGACGATCCACCCATCGCGGAACTCTCGAGCGAGACGATCCGCCATCTGCTGCCGGCTCAAGCCTTGTCGATCACTCATCGCTGCACCTCTCGAGGTGGCGGCTGCCAGATGCCGACCGGTGCCGGCGGGATACGCACCAGACGATGCACGAAGATCCCCGGCGTGTGCACCTGGTCCGGCTCCAGCGCCCCCGGCTCCACCAGCTCCTCGACCTCGGCGACGGTAATCCCCCCGGCGGTCGCCATGATCGGGTTGAAGTTGCG
>JAGRHX010001387.1 GCA_020444775.1 Gammaproteobacteria bacterium | reverse complement strand
CGCGTGCGGCCTGCACGGTGTCCCGGTCGACGCCGAAGTGAAAGCTGATGACCGGCACCCGGTTCTCCAGCAGCACTTCGAGCTGCGCCTGCGCCGGACCGAACATGGGCGCGGGCTCGGGTACCTCACCCAGACCCAGCTCGGCGTGGTAGTCGGCAAGCTTCGCCCTGAGCGCTGGCCCCGCCGATGCGCTACGGTCGTACTGCTCGGTATGAGCGGCGAACAGATTGACGTTGAAGGCGCGATTGGTACGTTGCGTAATCGACTGCACCACGCCGCGCAGCCGGTCGGGCGGGGTGCTCGCCGCGCCGAAGCTGCCCAGTCCACCCGCGTTGCTGACCGCGCCCACCAGCTCCGGCCCGGTGGAGCCGGCCATCGGCGCCTGGATGATGGGATGTTCGATGTCCAGAAGGTCCAGCAGTCTGCGGTCTGGCCACATGGCACGGTACCTCGGATGTGATGGCGGGAATTGTTCGGCGCTGCCGGTGGTGATGGCGACGGGCGAGCTGGACCCGCACTATGCCAGATGCGCAGCGGGCGCTTCAAAGCAGGGTCTGCGCGTCCCTGCGGGGATGGGTCTCAGCGCGCAGGGGTGCCAGGGGGGCGCCGGCGCGTGCATCCGTGCGCATGCTTGATATCATCACTGAATTCTCGATGGGTGCGCCGTGGATTGTCGCTGCCCGGTGTCGGCGACGAGCCGGTCGGCCGACGGTCGAGGTAGACAGCGGCTCATGCGCTCAGCAAGCGGTCAGAAGGAGCAGGTCTCATGGTCAACACGCTGCAGTCACTCAAGGTCATTCCCACCGGCGCCGCGCTCGGCGCGGAGATCAAGGGCGTGGATTTCTCGCATCCGGTGCCAACCGAGCTCGTCGAGCGCTTGAAGGCGTTGTGGGCCGAGCACCTGGTGCTGTTGTTCCGGGGACTGAAGCTGAGTGACGAGGCCTTGCTCGAGGCCGCCGACCTGTTCGGTGGTCGCCAGGTGGCGGGCTCACGCGCCTATCTGCTCAAGCTCGGGCATGCGCCGGGCGTCGATCCCAGGCTCTCGGCCAGGGAGCAGATCAGCATCATCTCCAACCTCGACGAGCATGGCCGGCCCACCAAGGTGACGGACGCGACCAGCAGCCTGTCGCTGAAGTGGCATTCGGACAACTCGTATGTCGAGATCCCACCCAATGGCAGCTTGCTGCACTCGCATGTGGTGCCGGTGAACGGCGGTGGCTTGACCTCGTTCAACAATCAGTACCTGGCCTACGAGCAGCTACCCGATGCGCTCAAGGCGCGGATCGAGGGTAAGCACATTCGTCACGACAACACCCGCAACACCAGCGGGCGTTTCCGGCCCACCGTGAAGCCGCCGGAGTCGCGTGACGACATCACCGGGCCGGTGCATCCGATCGTTCGGGTTCATCCTGTCACCGGCCGGCGTGCGCTATACCTGGGGCGCCACTACGAGTGGCCGTCCAGCCACGTGGTCGAGCTGGACGATGCCGAGAGCGAGGCCTTGCTGGCCGAGCTGTGGGCCCAGGCAACCCGGCCTGAGCTGAGCTGGACACACGATTGGGCGGCCGGTGATCTGTTGCTGTGGGACAACCGCTGCACCATGCACGC
>JAGRHX010001386.1 GCA_020444775.1 Gammaproteobacteria bacterium | reverse complement strand
TGGTGACGCCAGCCGCCACCAGTCGACGGATGGCCTCCACCTGGCTCTCGGGTATGGTCCTGCCCTGGCTGGGAAAAACCACCACCGACGCAGTCGGCTTGTCGCGAGCGCGTAGGAACGCGGTCTGCTTGGGCACCGCCAGATGCACGCGCGCCCGCTCGATGTTCGCCATGTCGGCGATGCTTCGGCTCAGCTCGTTCTGCAGGGCGTAAAGGAAGCGTGCGCGCTCGCGGTCGGTGGAGGTGCCGGGTGCGGTCTCCTTCTCGAGGGTGGTACCCCAACCGGGACCATAACCATCGTTCTCGCCGAAGCCATTGAGACGCGCCTTGAGCTCACCCGCGCGATCGGCTGGGACCAGCAACGTGCGGGTGGCGTAGTCAATCTCGAACTCGACCTGCTCGCGCCGCAGCTGCTCGCTGATATCGAGCATCACACGTGGCTCGAGGTCGGTGAAGACCGGCACCATGGTCGGTTTCATGGCCCACAGGATCAGCCCGACGCCAAGGGCGAGCGCCGCCGACAGGCCGAAGATCAGCCCGAACTGGGAGCCACTGGGCAGACGGCGCAAGACCTCGTACAAGGCCATCTGCGCAGCGGACTGCCTGGATCCGTCGGCCGCAGGTAGGTTCCTGCCGACAATGATGTCCTCAGCCACGCCAGTCAGCCTCGTTCACGGTCAGTTTCGGGCGCTGCGGTCGAGCTCGTCGACGCTTGTTGCCGTGCGTGTGATGCATGTTCAGGAGTCGCCACGTGTCGCGCGCGTGACATCGGCCACGCGCCTCGCAATCCGCCCGCTCATGCTCGGGCTGAACCCATCAGTCTTCCCGGGTGGAGCCACCGGCATGCTCAGACCTGCATGCTCATGACTTCCCTATAGGCCTCGACCAGCTTGTTTCGCACCTGATAAAGCGCTTCGAAAGAGACACGTGCCTTCTGCATCTCGACCATCACCCGGGTCAGGTCGACCTTCGGGTCACCAAGCTCGAAGCTGCGGGCAAGCTCCGCGGCGCCCTGCTGACGTTCGTTCACCGCCTCCAACGAGGACTTCAACAGCGCGCCGAAGTCGACATTCGAGCCTCCCTGGGCAGCACTGCCTCCGGATTCGGCCAGTGCTGCGGAGCCAATCGCACGCAACTGTGCGAACAGATCATTCGGCTTGATCTCGTTCATCGAACCGTCGTCCATTCCTGCCTGATTGAAAGAATCCCCCATCTGCCGCGAACTCACCCGGCCTGTTCACAGGTCGGACACGAAGCGACACGATGCCCAGGGGCAAGCAAACGGCGTGCCCATTCACAACATCCCCTGCTTTCAGGGGCTTAGAACCGTGACAGGGGCCAGGTGACAGAAATCCGACGACGAATTGGCGGGGCTTGGAGGGGTGTCAGAAAATCGTGAGAGGCGTCGCCAGCGGCGTCGAAGGCGGCCGCGGACCGGCGCGGCCAGCAATGCACGAGAGAGCTACAGGGCCAGGATTCAACGGGCGTTGCTGGCTCAGAGCCCGTATTTGCGCATCTTCTCCACCAGCGTGGTACGACCCAGGCCGAGCAGCTTGGCCGCCTGCGCGACCA
>JAGRHX010001385.1 GCA_020444775.1 Gammaproteobacteria bacterium | reverse complement strand
GCGATATCGCCGTAGCGGCTGTCATCGGGCACCACGATCACGCCTTCCAGATGCTCGTTGACCTGCGCGAGCAGGCGCGCCTCGTCGTTCTCGTCCACGCGCAAGACCGCGCCGGCGGTGGTCACGGCGATCAGATCGCCGTCGAAGACGCCGGTCCGGTCGACGTGCAACGAGCCCCGGAACAGGCCTCGGGCGCCGGTGTCGATGAGCCGTGTGCTGCGGTCGGGATTGACCCGCAGGATCTGACCTTCGACCCCGGTGCCTGAATACAGGGTACCGGCCGGGATGTCATTGCCATCGGTGTAACCGCCGCTCTGGGTCGAACGCGCGGTGCCGATCTTCACCTCGTCGGTCAGACCCGAGATGTCCGAGAAGGGACTGTGCGTGCCGTCGGCCTGCACCAGCTCGAAGTTGAACGGCTGACCGTTGGAATAGTTGACGCTGACCGCCAGGTTGTCGGCGGGCTCGAAGTAGTCGATGCCGACGATGTTGTTGAAGCTGGTGCCGATGGTCCGCAGGGTGACCGGCCGAGGCGTGTCATCGAGCGCGTTGATGACCTCACAGATATCCTGAGCGCAGGCCTGCTCGACCAGCGTCCCCACCGACTGGGCGATGTCCAATGCCGGGTCGTTGGAGCGCACCGCCTCGCCACCCGTTGCGGTGGCCAGGGATTGGGCAAGCTCGAACATCTCGTCGGTCGCGCCGCTCGAGGCGATAGGCGAGACGAACACCCCGGCGCGCTGTGACTGGGTGATGGCGTTGGTGATGACATCACGATCCGCCTGGTTGATGCTGCCGATGTCCGGACCACCGCCACCGTCACAGGGCCCCTCGTCACTTATAGGGATCACCACCCGGGTCGCGCCCGGCTGCCAGGGGAAGTTGCGGGCCAGCGAGGCAGTCGCCTGTCCCCAGGACTCGGACTGATTCAGTGTGTTGTCGCAGGCGCCGTTGTTGCCCGGCACCGTCTGACCGACCACGTTGCGCACGGTGTTGGTCAGACAATTGCGGGTCTGGGTGATGCCGAGCAGATGGGTTCGGGCATTGATGCCCTTGGCGATGAGCTGCCCCTCGACCGCCGAGATGCTCGCGCACAGCGCCGAGATGTCGTCGTTCATCGACCCTGAGGTATCGACCGCGAACACCACCTCGACCGCGCAATCGGCGGCCGCCGGTGAGAACCGGGTCAGCACGCGGATGTAGTCACCGGGCGTGCTCGCCGCCCAGTCCACTTCGATGGTGCGCGGTCCGACCACGCTGACCAGGTCACCGGCCTCCAGCCCGCGAAGTTGCGGATTCAGGTATATGACGCCGGTGTTGGCGAGGAAATCGCTGCCCTGCAATCGGTCACCGCTGGTGATCACCGCGACGATGTCGCTGTCGAAGCTGACCCGACCGACCTGGGTGGTGCTCGAAGTGCCCGCCGGATCGAAGAAGATGTAGTGGCTGGCGACGGTGGAGCCTGCTGGCAGCACACCGGGGGCGCCGGTCTCGACCAGCAGGTCGACCGGCAGTTCGGCGGCCAGCTCGATGTTCTGATCCTCGTCGAAGCCGTACAGGTCGAAAGTGTTGAAGGTGTCCTCGCCGACCGAATTGGCCGGCACCGAAAGCGTGAACGGTACCGACAGCTTGACGAAGGCCCCACCGCTGGTGGCGGACTGTCCGCCGTTGACCACCCCCGATTCGATCGTCGCGAATGCCAGGGAAGCGCACAGCCACGAAGCCAGGACGCAGCAACCGGCGGCGCCGGCGGTATCCAACAATCGCTGCAACAGGCCACGCCCGCGGACCGGTCGGGAGGCATTGGATTCGGGGCGATACCTTGCGAATTGCATTACTGTGATTCCACGCTTGCGGATCCGGTCTTCCGGATCGGGGCTGTCAGATCCAAGGCTCGTCGGGTTCATGACTCGCGGACGAGCGCCAGCCGACCCGTATTGGTCAATCAGGGCTTGCGTCGCAGCCGTGGCGGGCGCTCGCAAGACAGGAACAAAGTGGATTCGAGGCAGAACGATCCGGGTGAAGCTCGCACCGACTCTCGAGTCTGCCGTTCAGGGATATTACCGATACTACGGACGTGATTGTTGAATCAAGTGTGACATGCACGATACGCCGCCGCCCGGTATGCGGAAGGCGGCTATCCTCGCGGTAGCCGGACGATCGGCACACGCCTTTCGGTTCCCAGCGCGCCGCTCAAGAACCGTTTCGAGCCTGAATCGCGGCCGGCCTGGAGGTCCGGGCGCGGATCCCGGCGCATTGTTTCAATCGTTTCCGACCCGGGGCGTCTCGGGCCCGGGCGGTCGGGCGCCCGCGACCCGCCTGCTGGTAGAATGGCTGATCCAGTCAGAGGCTGTGAAATAGTCCCGCCGCCTCTTCGGTCATCGGCCACGGCTCGTGTCCGGCAGCCCACCGCACAACGAATCCAGAGAAGGTCTCATGTCCAGTTCCAGCCAGAGCATGCCCAGCGGGCTCGTCAGCAACGGTAATGAGCTGTGCGCGCAGCGCCCGGTCGTCTTCTTGATCCTCGATGGCGTAGGGGTGGGGCGGCACGACGACTTCGACGCGGTGGCCCGGGCCAACACGCCGACGCTGGACTGGCTTTGCGGTCAGTACGCCAGCCACACCCGCCAGCTACGTGCGCATGGCGTCGCGGTCGGCCTGCCGTCGGACGGCGACATGGGTAACTCCGAGGTCGGCCACAACATTCTCGGCGCCGGACGCGTCTTCGACCAGGGCGCCAAGTGCGTGGAGACCGCGATTGCCTCGGGTAGCATCTGGGAGGGGGTGTGGAGCGAGATGCTCCAGTCCCTGGGCAGCAGTGATGGCACCCTGCACTTCCTGGGCCTGCTTTCCGATGGCAACGTGCATTCGCACGACGCGCACCTGCGGGCGATGCTCGAGCGGGCCGCCAGCGAGGGGGTGCGGCGGGTTAGGGTGCACGTGTTGTTCGACGGACGCGATGTTCCGGAGTGCACCGCGGAGCGCTATCTGGATCGCCTGGAGAAGACCCTGGCGGAGATCAACGCCAACGGCGATCGGGACTACCGGGTGGCCTCGGGTGGCGGCCGCATGACGATCACCATGGATCGCTACGAGGCCGACTGGGAGATGGTCGAGCGCGGCTGGAAGGCACACGTGCTCGGCGACGCGCCGCAGTTCCCATCAGCGGCAGCGGCCCTTGCGAACGCGCGTGATCATGATTCACCGGAAAGTGACCAGACCATTCCGGCGTTCGTGGTGGTCGACGACGGCAAGCCGGTCGGCACCATCGAGGATGGCGACGCGGTGGTGCTGTTCAACTTCCGCGGCGACCGTGCGATCGAGATCTCGCGCGCCTTCCAGGATGGCGCGGACTTCAACGGCTTCGACCGGGTACGGCAGCCGAAGGTGTTCTTTGCCGGGATGATGCTCTATGACGGCGACGCGCAGATCCCCGAACGCTACCTGGTCGAGCCGGAATCGGTGCAGGGTTCGATCAGCGAGCTACTCGCCGATCGCGGGGTCACGCAGTTCGCCTGCGCCGAGACCCAGAAATACGGTCACGTCACCTACTTCTGGAAC
>JAGRHX010000101.1:3869-4620 GCA_020444775.1 Gammaproteobacteria bacterium | reverse complement strand
ATGCCCAGCGGAGCAAGGTGGGTCGGCGCTCGTTCCCGCAACACCGCGTCGATCCGGCGCAATGGCTGTAGCCCCTTGCCGACGCTCAGCCAGATGAGCAGGGCGAGCAACGGGCCGCTGACGATCAGTGGCAGCAGCAGTTTGCGCAGCATCGCGCTGAGCAGCGCGAGCCGATGCCGGGCGGGTTCGGCAACGCGCACGGCGATGCCACTGGCCGAATCGATACGCGTATACACGCGCCAGCCCTGGTGATGGTCGTGCACGTCGGCGAAGCCGGGGCTCGCCGGTCGTGGGCCGAGGTCCGGGCCGTTTGGCGAACGCAGCTCTATGCGACCGTCGAGGGTATCGATCTGGAAGGCCAGTGGACCCAGGTTGGTGGCGGGGCCGAGGTGCGCGCGTATCTGTCTCAGCCAGGGGCCGGATGCGGCGGACGGGTCATGTGTCGAGGACCCACGGTGCTCGGCGGTCGCGTGCTCGACAATCTCGTGCATCAGCAGGGCGTGGATGATGTTCGCCGACTGTGCCAGGTTGGCATCCAGCGCCTGTACCGTCTGGCGATGGGTCTGCCAGGCCGCGAGCGCCGCGCTGATCAGCCAGACGATCGCGATTGCGGGTAACAGGCGCCACAGCAAGCGGCCGCGCAGCGACAGGCTCATGCTCAGGGGGCCAGCCGGTAACCCACACCACGCAGGGTGCTGATCAGCGTGTTGCCGAGCTTGCGTCGCAGATGGTGGATGTGGACCTCGATGGA
>JAGRHX010000101.1:0-3762 GCA_020444775.1 Gammaproteobacteria bacterium | reverse complement strand
GCGCCGTCACGCAGCACCCGGCGGGTGCCCGGGTCGAGGACGATGTCGCGGTGCGACAGACGGGGCTGTGACCGTGCCTCGGCACGCCGAATCAGAGCGCGCAGACGGGCAGCGATCTCGTCGATGTCGAATGGCTTGACCACATAGTCGTCGGCGCCCAGATCGAGACCGCAGATGCGGTCGGTGACCTGGCTGCGGGCGCTCAGGATCAGCACCGGCACGGCTGACGCGCGGGCCCGCAGGTCGGCAAGCAGATCCAATCCACAGCCATCGGGTAGCTTGAGGTCGAGCACCACGGCGGCGGGATCCGTCTCGCGCAGGGCTCGCGCGGCCGCGCCCAAGCTCCGGACCCAATCGGTACCGAAGCCGCACAGCCGCAGCCCCGAGCCCAGCGCATCGCCGATTTGCGGGTCATCTTCGACTATCAGAATGCGCACCGCCCTCTCCTGTGCAGCCGGGGCTCATGCTAGCGGATCCTGGACTGCGGACGCGGATCGGGATCACACTCTGTGTCATCGGCGCTCGCCGTTCGTTCCTGCCTGGATGCGATCGACGGCGCTGGCGAGGGGACAGGTGGCTGCGCGGGCTCGAGAAGGCGCCCGCCGCAAGCGTCCAGTGTGGAACATGACGGTCCGGGCCGGGCCGGGGAGCGGAGTAGATGCACGATCTGGTGATACGCGGCGGAACCCTCATCGATGGCAAGGGTAACGATCGGGTCGAGTGCGATGTCGCGGTCGATGCAGGCGTCGTCAGCGCGGTCGGTCGGGTCGGCGAGCGGGGCCGCGAGGAGATCGATGCCCGCGACCGGCTGGTGTTGCCGGGGTGGGTGGATGCGCACACCCATTATGATGGTCAGGCGACCTGGGACGCGGACATGACGCCGTCGATCTGGCACGGCGTGACCAGCCTGGTCATGGGTAATTGTGGGGTCGGGTTCGCGCCGGCGCGGCCAGAGCAGCATCAGTGGCTGATCGAGCTGATGGAAGGTGTCGAGGACATACCGGGGGCAGCGCTGGCGGAGGGCGTTCGTTATACCTGGGAGAGCTTTCCCGAGTATCTGGACACGCTGGAGGCGATGCCACGCACCTTGAACGTGGCCGCGCAGATGCCGCACCACGCGCTGCGGGTCTACGTGATGGGCGAACGCGCGGCGCGCCATGAGCCGGCGAGCGCCGAGGATCTGGAGCAGATGGCGAGCCTCACCGAGCAGGCGGTGCGCGCCGGGGCGCTGGGCTTCACCACCTCCAGGACCTACGTTCACCGGACCTCCACCGGCGAACCGGTGCCGGCCTCGGACGCGGCGCCGTCCGAGCTGCTCGCGATTGCCGCGGGACTCGGTAGGGCGGGTCGCGGGGCCTTCGGGCTGATCAGCGATTTCGAGGACGAATCGGCCGACATGGCCTGGATGCGCGATATCGTGCGGCAGTCTGGACGTCCGCTGTGGTTCCTGCTGGTACGCTGGGACCATGAGGGCGACAAGTGGCGCCGGATGCTCGACAGGGTCAGCGATGCCCGCGGCGACGGTATCGACATTCGTGCCCAGGTGGCGAGTCGACCGATCGGTGCGCTGATGGGCTTGGGTTGCTCCCTGCACCCGTTCATCACCCACAAGACCTACCGCGAGCTGCGCTCGCTGCCGGTCGCCGAGCGGGCCGCGCGGATGCGCGACCCGGCGCTGCGCGCGGCAATGCTGGCCGAGCAGGTCAATCCGCGCTCGCCGCTCATGCAGACCGTGACCCGCGACTTCCACAAGCTCTACCCCATGTCAGAGCCGATGGACTATGAGCCCACCTTCGAGCAGAGCGTTGCCGGTATCGCCGCGCGCCAGGGCGTCGAGCCCGCGGCGCTGGCCTACGATCTGCTGAGCGAGGGCGATGGCTCGCGGATCTGTTTCTTTCCGCTGGTCAACTACGGCGATGGTGACAACGAGACGCTGCGCGAGATGATGCAGCATCCGGGTACCTTGCTGGGGCTCGGCGACGGTGGTGCGCACTGTGGCACGATCTGTGACGCGAGCATGCCGACCACCTTGCTGACCCATTGGGGGCGTGACCGCACGCGTGGTGAGCGGCTGCCGCTCGAGTGGCTGGTCAAGCGGCAGACCTGGGACAACGCGCGTTACTTCGGGTTGCATGATCGGGGTCGAGTCGAGGTCGGCGCCCGCGCGGACCTCAACGTCATCGATTTCGATGCGCTACAGGTGGCGCTGCCGTGCATGGTGCACGACCTCCCGGCCGGTGGCCGACGCTTGATCCAGCGAGCGCGTGGTTACGAGGCGACCATCGTCAACGGCGAGGTCGTGCTGCGTTGCGACGAGCTGACCGGTCTGCGCCCCGGGCGGCTGCTACGCGGGGGCTGAGCTCGTCGTCACCCGGGCGCTCGGGTCCAGCCGGGCGAGCAGGGTGGCGGCACGTGCCCGTTTGCCCGAGTCTGGATCGCGTTGAATGATGCGCAGCAGGGTGTCTCTAGCGCCCGGGTCACCCTGCTCCGCCATGTCGAAAGCCATCCGGTCACGGCGCTCATAGTGGCTGCGGTCCAGTGGCACCACCTGCAGATCGAAGCGTCGCCAGTAGTACTGGTCCTCGCTGCTGGTCCAGCTCGCATAGACCTCTTCCCAGGTGCCGGTGCCCGAGTAGGGTTGCAGGTTGGTGTCGGCGATGGGCTGGCTGGCCGGCTGGTAGCGCGCGTCGAAGGACTGCCTGAGTCGGCGTGATCGATTCGGCAGGGCCTGATGCACGGTGGTGTCGGTGAAGATCAGGACATCGCCGGCTTCGAACCCGCCGCAGTGCCAGGTACCGGGGATCGGTACGGCGATGTCCATGCCACCGGCGCCGCTGCCGACCCGGGTATCGAGCACGCCGTTCAGGTGCGAGCCCGCGGCCACCGCCAATGGTCCTTGCTCGAGCGGACAGTCACCGAGCGGCACCCACATGGCGTGATTGGTCGCGCCGCCGATATGCACCCGATCCTGATGGATGCCGGTGGTGAAGTCGAAATCATCCCGACGCGGAAAGATGTTGCGAAGCACGAACATGGGATGGACCAGCGCCGGCTCGTCGAAGATGCGTGTGAACAACGCGAGGACGCTGGGATGGGTGCGCAGTCGATGCAGGCCCTCGTCGGCCCACAGGCCGCGGAATACCCGCATGTAGGCCTCTTCCGGATCCTTGCAGGCGGCAGCGGGATTGGCGATGCCTTCCGGTAGCGGCGCCCCGGGGGCCAGCCAGCCGCCCGCGGCCGCCTTCTCCAGCAGTCGCTGCCGAGTCTGCAGCACCCGTTCGCGTGGCAGCAGGCCACGAATGAACAGATAGCCGTCACGCGCCAGCCGCTCGGCCAGGGCCGCACCGTCCTCGACGAGATCGGTAGAGTCCAGGAAGACTTGCATCCCCGGGAAGTCTTGGGTCGATGGCATGGTCGCAGCTCCGCTCCGGTGACGATGGCACGCACGCCCTCCAGCTTGTTGGCATGCTGTGCGAAGATCAAGCCTCGCGCCGGCGGCCGCCGGTGTCGTCAATTCGCCCTCCAGGACAGGTTGGGGCTCGGCTTTGCGGCGCGGGCCGTTCCGGCCCCGCGCGGGTGTCCGTGTCCCGCCATCCCTGTAGCCCTTTGCCCGTGGCCCGTTTGGAGAACGTCGGATCGATGAGTGCCTCTTCGCGGGCCGCGAGACTGCCCTTCTACTATGGCTGGGTGGTGGCGGCGGTCGCATTCGTGACCATGGGGGTGGGCGTCAACACGCGCACCGCGTTCTCGCTGCTCTATCCG
>JAGRHX010001384.1 GCA_020444775.1 Gammaproteobacteria bacterium | reverse complement strand
CCCTCGCGCGCCTGCTTGTCCCAGCGGTCCTTGCGCTCCTTGGTGAAGAAGAACCAGGGCCCGATGCCGATGGCCAGGTAGTCGTCCATCGCCTTCTGGATGTCCGCGACAACGTGGCCATGGTGATTGAAGGGACCACAGATCTCTCGTATCTCGCGCAGCATGGTTGACACCTCGGCTCGCCTCGATGACCGCATCCTAGCGCTCGGTCGAAGCCGTTGACAATCGGGCTCGCGAGCTTCCGGGTGCCTGCAGCCCGGTGCTGGCGAAGATCAGATGGTGACGTCGTCGACTACACCGAGACCCGGCTTCTCGGTGATCGATGGTACGACCAACAAGAAGCCACCATGCTGTGGGTGCCTTCGGTCGTATCCGGGTTCGAATGCAGCGTCCTGATCAATCAACGGCACCCGGATCTCCGACCGATTCGAGCCGGTCGGCCTCGGCCGGCGCACTCGATATGCGATTGCCACGCCGAGATTGGGATCTCTCGAGTCGAAGATTCAGGCGACCGTGGTTTCCTGGATCTCGATGGCATCGAGTCAAGCCCCGCTCACGCCTGGAACAGATTCCTGAGGTCGGACGAGAAAGTCGGGTAGGCGAATATCGTGCTTCTCAGACTCGATGCGCCGATGTCGTGGTCCATCGCCAGCGTGAACAGATTTATCAGCTCGTCGCCTCCATGCCCGACCAGATGTGCGCCGACGATTCGATCGCTGGCAGCATCGACCAGCACCTTGGCCCAGGCGGTCGTCTCGGCATGGGTCTTTGCGGAGAGCCAGCTCGTCATGTCATTGGTGTGAACCTCGAGTGCGGGATATTGCTTGCGCGCCTGCGCCTCGGTGAGCCCGACAGTTGCCAGCGCGGGCGTGGTGTGCACGACCTGCGCGACGCTGTGGCGCTGCGCTTCGTCCCCGATACCGTTGACGATTGCCGCGCCGACGCGAGAGCCCTCCGCGGTCGCCAGCGGCGAGAGCTGCGCGGTGCTCGGCAGTGCATCACCGACCACCCAGACCGACGGATTCGACGTCGATCGCAAGTGCGCGTCGACCTCGATGGCTGTTCCATCGTGAGCGATGCCGCCGGCAGGAAGATCCAGTGAGGCGACGTTCGGCACACGGCCCGCGCCGTTGACGACGCTATCGGCGAGTAGCGCTTCGCTTCGACCTGCAACCCGATAGTCCACCTGGTAGCGTCCCCCCGCTCGCGAGACTCCCTGCACCTCGACGTCGGTGACGAAATCGATGCCGAGGGCCTGCGATGCCTGCTTCAGCACCTCGACCGCATCAGCATCGACGCGTGGCAGCAGACGCGGCAGCGCCTCGAGCACGGTCACCTGTGAGCCCGCACGAGCCAGGACGTGGCTGAACTCCATGGCGATGACACCACCGCCGATGAACACCACGTGTCCGGGAAGCGCGCGCTCGGTGAGCAGGTCATCGGAAGTCTTCACGAGTGAGGCGCCCGGAACAGGCAGCTCGCGTGGGACCGAGCCTGTGGCGATGACGATGTGCGTCGCGGCCAGACACTCGCCGTTCACCTCGATCTCGTTGCGACCGACGAATCTGGCCAGGCCTTCGTAGATCGTTGCCCGCTCGGCGGCCACGCGGCGCATGGCGGCAGGCAATTGCGCGACCAGGGCCTGTTCTCTGTCGATGAGTCGCGCCCAGTCGAGCACCGGCGCCTCGACCTTTATCGCGTGATGATGCGCTCTGCCGATCTCGTCGAGCGCGCGGGCGGCCGCGACCAGCACCTTCTTCGGTGTGCAGCCACGATTGGGACAGGTCCCACCGAACTCCGCTGTTTCGATGATGGCCGTTTGCAATCCAGCCGCGTGGGTCTGCCTGGCGACGGCCAGACCCGCGTTTCCCGCGCCTATGACGATGACGTCGTATTTTCGGCTCATGACCTGCTCCCGGAAGGTTCGTTGTGGTGTGAGCGTCCAGTGCCATGCCTGGACGCGCCAGATGTTGGTGTCTCGATACGAATTCAGGGTCGGTGGGACGGCCGGGCCGGTAGACCCGGCCGCCCGCCGATTCACAGCGCCGCTACGGCCTTGTGCTGTATGGCCGGCCAGGTGCTGTGCGCCTTGCGCAGGATGTTGGCCTTGTCCGCCTGGTACTTGTGAAAGATCGCCTCGTTCACGAACAGGTAGAGCCGTCCATCGACGATGTCGGCGTAGCGCGGATCGCCGTCGAGCTTCTTGCCCAGTGCAACCGCGTAGGCACAGTAGCCACCGAACTGCGGCAGATACTTGTCCGGAGCGGCGGTGAACGTCTCGGCGGATGCCGCCGAGGCAAAGTAATAGGCGACACCCTCGATGACGACCGTGTGGGCTGCGCTGCCCTCGGCCACGTCGTGGATGGTGGAAAGCGCAACGGCGTCGATGCCTTGAAGACCGAGCGGCGCGCCGGCAAGGGTCAAGCCCTTCGACACGTTGTGCTCGTCGGCGGCAAGGGCCGGCATCGCGACCGTGATTGAAATAGCCAGCGCGGCCATGGTGGTGGAAAGTGCTTTCATGGTCAGGTTCTCCGAGTCAGTCGTGTTGAGCGAAATGGTCAGGTGGTCCGGGGTGTGCGCCGGGACTAACGGCGATAGGCCATCTCGATGGCGCGTACCGTGTTGTGGGTGTTGTCGACGGCGCTCGCGATCATTCGGAAGTTG
>JAGRHX010001383.1 GCA_020444775.1 Gammaproteobacteria bacterium | reverse complement strand
TCCCGATCCTGGAAAGCATCGGCCCGAGCAAGGACGGGCTCGGCCATCAGGTCGCCTGTCTGCTGCGCCGACCGGCGAGCACCGGCACGGCCGCGAGCCCTGGTGCAGGTCAGCCGGAGGCCGTATGAGCAACGCGGTCGATACCGATCCTTCAGCTTCGTCGACGACCGGCCGTGTGCTGGCCCTGGATCCGCGGCACCGCATCGATGACACCAGCGAGTTGATCTCCCCGGCCCTGGTATTCTTCGAGCCGCTCATCCGCGAGAATCTCGCGCAGATGATTCGCATCGCCGGCGGCGCGAAGCGCCTGCGGCCGCACTGCAAGACCCACAAGACCGATGCGATCACCCGCATCGAGCTGTCCATGGGCATCACCCGACACAAATGCGCGACCCTGGCCGAGGCCGAGATGCTCGCCGAGGCGGGCGTACGCGATGTGTTTCTAGCCTACAACCTGGTCGGGCCGAACATCACCCGCGCGGTGCGTTTCCTGCGCCGTTATCCGCGGGTGCGTTTGAGCGTGAGCGCCGATCATCATGGCCCCATCGATGCCCTCGCCAAGGCGATGCGTGACGCGGGGTTGTGCATCGACGTGCTGCTCGACATCGATTCCGGCCAGCATCGAACCGGCGTTGCACCCGGCACCGATGCGCTCGCGCTGTACCAGCGTATTGTCGACAGCGAAGGTCTGAACGCCGCGGGCCTGCATCTGTACGACGGTCACAACCACCAGCGCGACCCGGCCGAACGGCGCGCCGCGGTGATGGCCTGCTGGCAGGACTGCGTGGGGCTTCGCGATCGTCTGCTGGCGCGTGGCTGGCCGGTGCCGGGTATCGTTGCCGGCGGCACCGGCTCCTTTCCGGTCTTCGCCGGCATCGATGATCCGACGCTGGAGCTGAGTCCGGGCACCTGCGTGCTGCACGATGCCGGGTACGCCGACGACTTTCCCGACATGCGCTTCGCCAACGCGGCGATGATCCTGACCCGGGTCGTGAGCAAGCCCGGCACCGACATCATCACCCTTGATCTGGGCACCAAGGCCTGCGCCGCCGATCCCCCGGCCGGCCACAGGCTCAGCTTCCCGACGCTGCCCGACGCGGTCGAGTTGCTGCACAACGAGGAGCACCTGGTGCTGCGCAGCGAAGGCGCACGCGATCTGCTGCCCGGCGACGAGTTGCTCGCCATCCCGCGTCATATCTGTCCGACCTCGGCCCTGCACAAGGCGGCTTTCGTGGTTCGGGACGGGCAACTGATCGATCGTTGGCCGATCAGCGCGCGTGACCGCTGGCTGAGCCTGTGAGCCGGTCATCGCTGGCGGCGCGTACGATCGGCAGGTAGACCCCCAACGAACCTGAGCCCAAAGCGAACCCGAGCAATGCGAGGCCAGTATCGAGATGAATGATTCCAACCTTTCCGACGCACCGAATGGCGTCAGTCCGCTGCTCGCCGAGTTCATCGAACAAACGCCCTTCCAGGCACTATCGCCGGAGGTCGTGCACGAGGCCAAGCGATCGTTGCTGAACTTCGTGGCCGGCGCGCTGAGCGTCGCGGACTATCCCGAGATCGACGCCACGGTCGCGACCCTGGCCCCCTACGCGGCGGGTGGTGCCTGCGGTCTGATCGGTCGTAGTGAACGCCTTGATCCGCTCAACGCCGCCTTCGTCAACGCCGTCTCGGCCAACCTGCTCGACTTCGACGATACCCACCTGCAGACCGTCATCCACCCCAGCGCACCGGTTGCGCCGCCGGCCTTCGCCCTCAGCGAGGTCCACGGGTGTAGCGGTCAGGTGCTGCTCAGGGCCTTCGCGCTGGGCGCGGAAATCGAATGCCGATTGGGCAATTCGGTATCGCCCGGACACTATGCGCGTGGCTGGCACATCACCGCGACCTGCGGCGTGTTCGGCGCGGCAGTCGCCAGCGGCTGCCTGCTCGGCCTGGATGTGAACCAGATGGCGCACGCCCTGGGCATCGCCGCCAGCCAGTCCTGCGGTCTGGTCGAGAACCTGCCGCGCGCGGCCAAGAACGTCGCAGTCGGCAACAGCGCCCGCAACGGCGTGCTCAGCGCACTGTTCGCGCAGCGCGGCTTCGAGGCCGCGCCGACCGCCATCGACGGCCGCTTCGGCTGGGCTCGGGCCTGTGGCGACACACCCCGACTGGACGCCATCAGTGACGAGCTGGGGAGCCGCTGGGAGCTGCTTGCGAACACCTACAAGCCCTATCCTTGTGGCATCGT
>JAGRHX010001382.1 GCA_020444775.1 Gammaproteobacteria bacterium | reverse complement strand
CCTCCGAGGCCCGGCAATCGATGCCGGGACTCGGGGTGCTCACCGAGGACGATTCCCGGTCCACGGGGCGCGTTACGGCGACGGGGCCATGGCATCAGAGTTCGAGCCCGCTCCGAGCACGTCATCAGACAGGAACATCAGACCAGATTGGGGGAACGCCAGACATGGCTCGCAAGAAAGCCACTGCTGCCTCGAGCACCTCCGCTGCCAGAACCGATGCCGCCGGATCCATCCCTGACGCCCTGCCGCCGGAGGCCTTGTACACGCGCTGCGATCCGTCACAGCTTGGTTTCGAGTCGACCTCGACGTTGGAGCAGTTCTCCGGTCTGCTCGGCCAGGATCGAGCCCTGTCGTCCATGCAGTTCGCAACCGACATGCAGCTGGCCGGATTCAACGTGTTCGTGCTCGGTCCGAATGCCACCGGCAAGCACCAGTTCGTGCGCGAGTTCCTGTCCGAACAGGCCAGCCAGCAGCAGCCGCCCTCCGACTGGTGCTACGTCAACAACTTCGGCGATCCGCGTCGTCCCAAGGCACTGAGCCTGCCCGGTGGCAAGGGCCGCCAGCTCCGGGACGACCTTGGACGCTTCATCGACGACATCCAATCCGCTCTACCGGCGGCCTTCGAGAGCGAGGACTATCAGCATCGCCGCAACGCCATCGAACAGCGATTCGCCGAGGACCAGCAGAAGCTGTTCAGTGATATCGAGAACGAGGCCACGCGGCGTGGGATCCGGGTGCTGCAGACACCACAGGGCATCGCCTTCGCGCCGGTGAAGAATGGCGAGGTCATTGCGCCCGAGACCTTCCAGGGGCTGCCGGAGCCCGAGCAACGCAAGATCCAGCAGGACATCGCCGAGCTCGGTGAGCTGCTACAAGAGGCGATGCGCACGCTGCCGCAGCGCATGCGTGAGATCCGCAAGCAGCTGCAGCAGCTCGATCGCGAGGTCGCGGAGATGGCGGTTGGCGGCTTTCACGACGAGCTGGTCCGGCGTTATGCGGCGCTACCCGAGGTTGCCGCCCATCTTCAGGCGCTGCGCGAGGATCTCATGCAGCATCTGGACCTGCTCAGAACCGGCCCGGAGAGTCAGCAGCAGCCGAGCATGGATTCTCGTGCGCTGACGCTGGCCGCATTGCACGAGAGCAGCCGATCTCCCGCGGCGCGTCGCTACGGCGTGAATCTGCTGGTCGGGCAGGACGACGGCGCCGGCGCACCGGTGGTCTTCGAGGAGTTGCCGACCTATCAGCACCTGGTCGGCAGGGTGGAGCACGTCGCCAGCATGGGCGCCCTGCTCACCGACTTCCATCTGATCAAGGCCGGCGCACTGCATCGCGCCAACGGCGGCTATCTGGTCCTCGATGCGCGCAAGCTGCTGATGCAACCGTTTGCCTGGGAAGCGCTCAAGCAGGCCCTCAGGTCCAGCAAGATCCGTATCGAGTCGCTGGATACCGTCTACTCGCTGGCCAGCACGGTGTCCATCGAGCCAGAGCCCATACCGCTGGATGTGAAGGTGGTGCTGATCGGCGAACGGATGATCTACTACCTGCTGCAGGCCCACGATCCCGACTTCAGCGATCTGTTCAAGGTGCCCGCGGATTTCGACGACGTGATGCCACGCACGCCGCAGACCATCGCCGATCTGGCCCGCCTGTACGGCACCCTCGCACGGCGCGAGTCACTGCGCCCGCTGAGCGCCGATGCCGTGGCCCGCACCATCGAACAGAGCTCGCGTCACGCCGGCGATGCGCAGCGGATCAGCGCCGAGGTCGGCTTCACCGCGAACCTGATCCGTGAGGCCGATTTCTGGGCCGGCAAGGCCGGTGAGTCCTTGATCGGCGCCGAGCACGTGCAGCTCGCCATCGACGCCCAGGCGGAACGACACGGACGGATCCGAGAGCGCATGCAGGAGCAGGTGCTGCGTGGCACCGTGCTCATTGATACCGAGGGATCCAGGATCGGTCAGATCAACGGGTTGGCGGTGCTGCAGATCGGACACTCCACCTTCGGTCGCCCGACGCGCATCAGCGCGCGGGTCGCGCTGGGCTCGGGCGATGTCATCGACATCGAGCGAGAGGTGGAGCTGGGCGGGCCGCTGCATTCCAAGGGTGTGCTGATCCTGAGCGGTTACCTGCGCTCCCAGTACGCTCTGGAACGGGCCCTCGCACTCAGCGCCAGCCTGGTCTTCGAGCAATCCTATGGTGGTGTGGACGGTGACAGCGCCTCCTCGGCCGAGCTCT
>JAGRHX010001381.1 GCA_020444775.1 Gammaproteobacteria bacterium | reverse complement strand
TCCGCCGCCGCGTCCACGCCGCGCTGACCCAGACCACACGAGCAGGAGCGAAGCCGATATGCAACTCGGTGCATCACTCGCCGTCGGTGACATCGGCACCGATGCCGTCGTCATCAAGGATTTCGCCCAGACCCTGGAAGGACTCGGTTTCGACTACATCCAGGCACCGGATCATGTGCTGGGTGGCAATCCGGCCGGTCACAAGGACAAGCAGCGGGTCGGTACCACCGAGACGGCCTATCACGATCCCTTCGTGCTGTTCGGCTTCATTGCCGGGTGCACCGAGCGTATCGGTTTCTCCCCCGGAGTGCTGATCCTGGCCCAGCGTCAGGCCGTGCTGGTGGCCAAGCAGGCGGCCAGCCTTGACGTGCTGAGCAACGGCCGCTTGCGGCTCGGCATCGGTGTGGGTTGGAACGAGCTGGAGTTCGTCGGCTTGAACGAGCGTTTCGACAACCGTGGCCGGCGCTCCGAGGAGCAGGTGCAGGTCATGCAGGCGCTGTGGGCCAACGATCACGTCGACTTCGAGGGCCGCTATCACACCATCGACGATGCCGGCATCAACCCGCGGCCGGCCTCGGGTCGCGTGCCGATCTGGTATGGCGGTCATCACGACAAGACCCTGCAACGCGCCGCGCGTTGGGGTGATGGCTGGATGCCGTTGGCCTACCCACCCGATGACAGCGCGCTGAAGGCTCTTGATCGTCTGCGCACCCTGACCCGGGAAGCGGGTCGCGATCCGGCCGAGGTCGGTGTCGAGGTCTGGGTTTCTCTCGGCGCCGACGATCCGGATCAATGGCGTCGCGAGGTCGAGTTCTGGAAGCAGGCGGGGATCACCCACATCACCGCGCACACCACCTATGCCCGAGGTCATCACCAACGTATTGCCGGACGCAGCGCCCGTGAGCACATGAGCGCGATCACGCGCTTCCAGGATGCCGTGCGCGATCTGTTGTGAGCAGCCGTTGAACACGGGGCTCGGCGCGCATCGCGCGGATCGGCTCGAGCACGGGTCTGGAGGTCCGGCCCCCAGACTGCTGATGGCACGCCCGAGCCGGCGGTTGCGACCGCCTTGAGCGAGCTCGCGACCCGGGGCGGCTTGCTGTCGATCACCGGCCGTCAGTGGCTGGTGCTATTGATGGTGCAACTGTCGAACCTGCTGTTCGGCATGACCATCACCATTGCCAACGTGGTGCTGCCCCAGGTCCGCGGCAGCCTGTCCGCCACCCAGGACGAGATCTCCTGGGTCATCACCTTGAACCTGGTCGCCACTGCCGTGGCCACGCCGATGACCGGCTGGCTGGCCAGCCGTCTGGGCTGGCGCAACCTGATGCTGATGTGCGTCGGTGGCTTCACGCTCTGCTCCTTTCTGTGCGGGGTGGCCTCCAATCTGGAGTCACTCATTGCCTTCCGTGTCGGCCAGGGCCTGATGGGCGCGCCGATCATGCCCATGGGCCAGGCAATCCTGCTTGCGACCTTCCCACGTCATCTGCAGCCGCTCGCGATCGTCATGTGGGGTGTAGGCGCGGTGTTCGGACCGGTGCTGGGACCGATCTTCGGGTCCATGGTCAGCGAGGCCTATGACGACTGGCGCCCGGCCTTTCTCCTGATCGTCCCACCGGGCGTGTGCACCTTGGTGTGCATCTGGTTCGCGCTTTCGGATCGCAACGACAGCAGGCCGACCTACTTCGACTGGACCGGCTTTCTCGCCCTGAGCACGGCGGTGGTCTGTATCCAGCTGATCTGCGACCGTGGCCAGAAGCTCGACTGGTACGAGTCCAACGAGATCATCGCGCTGACCTTCCTGGGCGGCATCGCGCTGTGGGTGTTCGTGGTCCACTGTCTGACCGCCGACCGCCCGTTCCTGGACCCGAAGCTGTTCCTGGATCGCAACTTCTCGGTCGGCATCCTGGTCGCCTTCGTGATGGGGATGCTCGCCTTCAC
>JAGRHX010001380.1 GCA_020444775.1 Gammaproteobacteria bacterium | reverse complement strand
GCTCGATGGAGATGCCGTCCGGCGAGCGGATGAAGGCCATGTGGCCATCCCGGGGCGGACGGTTGATGGTCACACCGGCATCCTGCAGCGACTGGCAGAGCGCATAGATGTCGTCGACCTCGAACGCCAGATGGCCGAAACTGCGGCTACCGGGCGCGAATTCCTCAGGATCCCAGTTGTAGGTGATCTCCAGCAGCGGCGCCCGTGACGCTTCGGCGCTCTTCGTATCGGCTGGGGCGGCGAGGAAGATGTTGGTGTAACGCCCGGCCTCGCTGTCACGGCGGCGGATCTCCACCAGACCCAGCTTGTTGCAATAGAAGTCCAAGGTCTCGTCCAGGTTCGACGAACGCACCATCGTGTGCAGATATCGCATGGGAACGGCTCCTTCGCGGAATCGGTTGGGATCTTGCAGCGGGTCATCGGCGGCCCGTCGACGCGCCCACCTGCGTGGACCCGCACGTGACCACAACACGGGACCGGAGGCAAGTCCGCGGGCCCGACCACCATCGGGCGGCGGCCGGAGGTTCGCGCCCGGGCCCGCGGCTGGCATGATTGACCTCGTCAATCGCTGCCGCCCGGCTGGCCTTGCCGATCCGCACAGGCCTTGGCCGCGCCGGCCGCACCCATCCAAGTCGTTGCGCGGAGATACCCGATGAAGCGGAGCATGACCGTGAAGAAGCGCTGGCAGCTGCGTGGCCTGGCCGTCCTGGCACTGTGGACGCTGACCCACATGCTGTCCGCCACGCTGGCGGCGCAGACGCGCGACGACGCCCAGCAGCTGGTCGACAAGGCCGAGCGGACCCTGCACGCCTTCCAGGACGATCCGCAGATGGACTGGTTTCGGGAGAACCTGCGGCACGCGCGCGGCGTGCTGATCGTGCCCGATCTGCTGCGTGCCGGATTCATCTTCGGTGGCGCGGGCGGCCAGGGCGTGCTGCTCGGACGCGCCCGGGCCGGAAATCTTTGGAGCATGCCGGCGTTCTACGATATCGGATCGGTGAGCTTCGGCCTGCAGATCGGCGCGGAGGTGGCGGAGGTCATGCTCTTGATCATGACCGAGCGCGGTCTGCACGCGATCTTCTCCACCGACTTCAAGCTGGGCGCCGAGGTCAGCGTCGCGCTCGGCCCGACCGGAGTGGCCGCCAAGGCCGCCACCGCGGACGTGCTCGCCTACTCGCGCGCCCAGGGTGCATTCGCCGGGTTGACCCTGGAGGGCGCGATCGTCGCCCCCAAGGACGACTGGAACGCCGCTTACTATGGCAAGACGGTCAAGCCCATCCAGATCATCAAGGCTCACGCAGTCAGCAATGAGGGCGCCGAGAGACTGACCCAGGCCTTACGTGGGCCTTCGAGCGACACGAGTCCGGCACTGCAATCTGCATCGACTGCCTACGACCTGTCGACGATCCAAACCGAGCTCAAGCGGCGCGGCTACGATCCTGGCGTCGCCGACGGACAGATGGGTCCCGCGACCTCGCAGGCCATCCGGCAATACCAGATGCAACGTGGGCTGCCGGTAACGGGCCAACCGTCCCTGGCACTGCAACGTGAGCTCAGCGGGGAGTGAGACCGGTCGCGGTGGAAGGTCCGAGATTCCACACGCACCGCTCATCCATCACCCCGGCGGACGGCCGGGGTGCGATTCCAGGCACGCTCCCCTGCCGGATCTGAGTCCAGTCGGCTTGCACGAAGGCAAACTCCGCGCCGGATGCCCGCCGCGGCGGTCAACCCGATCGTCGCCAGTTACTTCGACAGGCACGACGCGCTACGCTGGCAACCAGGAGCAGCGCGAGCACGATCCAGGCCGTATTCGGCAACATCGTGACTTCGAACGAGTCCTGCTTCGGATGCGAGCCGGCATCCGTTGGATCGGTGCCTTGCGCCTGCTCCTCGATATCACTGAAGCCATCACCGTCGCTGTCCGCATCGGACGCGTTGGCTACCTTGGGATCGAAACCATGGCGATACTCGAATCCATCGAGCAAGCCGTCGCCATCGGTATCCGCGACATATGGCTTGGTGCCGAGCTGCGAACGCTCCACCACATTCGGGATGCCATCCGAATCCGCGTCTGGCGCAACGCTCCATTCGACGTAATTCCACAGTGAGCGCGCCCTCGCCGTGCTCGACGCGGAACCCCAGACCACCTGCCGACGCGCGGGAATGAGCAGCATGCCAGCGAGGCGGGTGCGAAACTCACCATCGACGAAGAGCTCGGCGTACTCCCACACCCCATTGGTCGACGGATAGTAGTAGAGCTCGATGAGCTGATATCGATTGTTCGGACCCGTTACGATATCGCCCTCGGGCACGCTCGTGCCCAGAGGCCTGAGCACCTGGCTGCCAGCTTCGCTGCCGAGCATGATCCACCAGGCGCTGTCGCCATCGTCATAGCCGAACGCCGACGCGAAGTCCGGTGCCTCGTCCGCCGCCGACATAGGCTCGCGACGAACCCGCGCACGCAGAACCCAACCGAGCGTTCTACCGACCTCGACCAGCGGCGAGCCGCTCAAATCGATCTCGTAGCTCGCAAGCCCCCCGACCGAGCTCGCGTCATCATGGATGATCCAGGCCGGGCATGGATCCGCACACCCGCCCTCAGCGGTCTCGTCGTGCTCGCTGCCCGTGGTGCTGACCACGCCCGGCGCACCCGCTCCGCGCCAGGCGCCAGGCTCCTGGGTCGGCGGCTCAGCGCCCACGTGGCGGAGCCGGTCATCGACACGCGGGTCGAGCCCGTAGCGAAATTCGTCGCCATTGCTCAGGGTGTCTGCGTCGGGGTTCTCGTCGGCATCGGCGCGCAGCGGATCCAAGCCGTTGATACGCTCCCATTCGTCCGCCATCCCGTCCTTGTCGAGGTCGCGAGCGTAGTCAGGGTCGAGCGGCCAACCGTCCTCGCTGTCCACGACGCCGTCATTGTCGTCGTCCTCGTCGCAGACATCACCCGCTCCATCCGCGTCGCGGTCGGCCTGGTCGGGGTTGTCGCGCAGGTTGCAGTTGTCGCAGGCGTCGGCGACGCCGTCCCCG
>JAGRHX010001379.1 GCA_020444775.1 Gammaproteobacteria bacterium | reverse complement strand
CGTCCACGTCCTTCAGGCTCAAGCCCGCGTCATCGAGCGCGCGTTTGCAGGCCTGGGCGTTGAGACCGATGCCGGTCATGTTCGGCACCTTGCCGATGTCCGACTCGCCCACACCGGCGACGATGATCTGGTTGCGTAGTGATTCGCTCATGCGCTCAGGCCTTTGTCCGGCGGAACTGCGGCACCTTGGCGCCTTGTGTCCCGCGCGCCTCGAAACAGACCTCCACCGGGTCGTCCAGCGCCACCGTGAGCGCGTCCTCGCCGACGATGTTGGTCATCATGCGTGGGCCTTCCTCGAGATCGATGAGGGCGATGACATACGGCGCGTTGGCCTGAAACTCCGGGAAGGCGGCGCGGTGGACGATGGTGAAGCTGTGTACCGTGCCGCGACCCGATACCTCGGTCCAGTCGGTGTTGTCCGAGCCGCAGGCGCTGCACAGGTAGCGTGGAAAGAAACGCAGGGTTCCGCAGTCGCCGCACTTCTGCAGCAGCAGCTTCTCCTCACGCGCGCCCTCCCAGTATCTGGCGGAGTCCGCATTGACGATGGGTTCGGGAAGCTTGTCGCTCATGACAGGCAATGACCTCCGGTGGCTTCTGGCTCGGGTCGTCGGTTCGATGGGAGATGTGCAGCAAGAAGCGCGCCAGCGGGGCATGAGGCGGAGGCACCGGGCCATGCCGGGTCATGCCTGGGCGATCGTGTCCGCATCGACGACAGTGATGGCGCGACACTGTGCGCTGCGAACGCAGTTCGGTCCGGTCGCTCCCGGTCGGCTCGCTTGCTATCCTGCGGGCGCCGGGCACGGTGCAGTCCCCCAGGGCTGCCGTCGACCGAAAGCTCGGCCGCAGCCGCATCGAGCGCACCCACGAGGTCCGGGGATCCCACATGCCGCAGTCATCGACGTCCAGCTCATCGTTCGAAAAATTCGCCATCGGCCAGCCGGTGTCCCGGCTCGAGGACCCGGTGCTGTTGCGCGGAGCAGGCCGCTACACGGACGATTTCAATCTCGATGGCCAGGCGTATGCCTATGTGCTGCGCTCGCCATACGCACACGGCATCATCGAGCGCCTGGATGTCGAGGCGGCGAGGTCCGCCCCCGGCGTGCTCATGGTGTTGACCGCGGACGACCTCGCCGAGGCCGGTGTGGGCACGCTGTTCTGCCGGCTGCGTTTGTCGAACCGCGACGGCACGCCGATGGCCAGACCGCCACGCCCGAGCCTGGCCACCGATCGGGTTCGATACGGCGGCGAGCCGGTTGCCATGGTCGTCGCAGAGACGCTCGCCCAAGCCAAGGACGCGGCCGAGCTCATCGAGCTCGAGGTGCAGACGCTGCCCGCGGTCACCGACGCGCGCGAGGCGCTGCGAGACGGTGCGCCACAGCTGCACGCCGAGGTGGCGAACAACCGGGGAATCGATTGGGAGTTCGGTGATGGCGAGGAGGCGGATCGACTGTTCGCCGCGGCCCATCACGTGACGCGCCTGACGTTGCGCAACAACCGCATCGTGGTCTCGCCGCTCGAGCCGCGAGCCGCGGTCGCCGAGTTCGACCCGCAAGACAATCGCTACACGTTGCACGTGCCGACCCAGGGCGTGTACGGCTTCACCACTGAGCTTGCCGAGCTGGTGCTCGGTATTCCACGCGAGCAGCTGCGCATCCAGACCTACAGGGTCGGCGGGTCGTTTGGCATGAAGTCCTCGCCCTATCCGGAATATGCGCCGGTGTTGCTCGCCGCGAAGCGTCTGGGGCGGCCGGTCAAATGGTGTGACGAGCGCAGCGGCAGCTTTCTGTCCGACCAGCATGGTCGCGACGGCTGGGCGGAGGCCTCCCTGGCATTCGACCAGGCGGGGCGGATCCTGGCCGCGCGGGTGGTCAGCTATGGCAACGCCGGTGCCTGGTTCAGCGCGGTCGGCCCGCATATGTACACCAACAACATCCAGCGCAACTTCCCGAGCGTCTACCGCTTGCCGGTGCTGCACGCGCGCTCCTACGGCGTGTTCACCAACACCACCCCGATCGGTGCCTATCGTGGCGCCGGACGGCCCGAGGCCGTGTATTACATGGAGCGCTTGATCGATACGGCGGCCCGCGAGATGGGTATCGATCGGGTCGAGCTGCGCCGGCGCAACATGCTCCGGCCCGATGAGCTGCCGTACACCACGGTCCTGGGGCTCGTCTATGACAGCGGCGATTTCCCGGCGGTGCTCGATGACGCGCTCGCCGCGGCGGATTGGGATGGTTTCGAGCAGCGACGACAGGCTTCGAAGGCGCGCGGGCTGCTGCGCGGTCTGGGCATCGCGACCTATCTGGAGGCCACCGGCACGCCCAGTCGCGAGATGGCGCGGATCCGTTTCGAGGCGGACGACACCGTGACGATGGTGTCCGGCTCCCTCGACTATGGTCAGGGTCACGCCTCGCCGTTTGCCCAGATTGTCGTCTCAAAGCTCGGTATTCCGTTACACCGACTGCGTCTGGTGCAGGGGGACAGCGACGAGCTGATCGCCGGCATGGGCACCGGCGGCTCGCGAACCCTGATCTCGGCGGGCACGATCCTGCTGCATGCCGCCGAGCAGGTCGCCGAGAACGCCAAGGCGATCGCGGCGCACGTGCTGGAGGCGG
>JAGRHX010001378.1 GCA_020444775.1 Gammaproteobacteria bacterium | reverse complement strand
GGAATCCCCAGAGGAATCCCCAGAGCATCCGCCCGGCTGCCGCGACGAGTGACCAAACGCACACGCCCGGTCTATGACCGGGCGCGTGGTGTGTCGCGGGCCCGGTATCTGCGAGTCGGTGATACCGGTGGCTCACGGTCAGCGAGCAGCGCGCATCGAGCACCTCATGAATCGATGCTACAGGGCTGCCCGCCGGCGCGTCGGTGACTCAGTCACTTTTCCCTGCCGATTGCAGGCTGTAGACATAAGCGGCTAGCAGATGCACCTTCGCCTTGCCGAGGAAGTTCTCGTGCGCGGGCATGCGTCCGGCGCGGCCGGCGACTATGCTGTGGGTCACGTCCATGTCCGAGCCGCCATAGAGCCATACGCCGTCGGTCAGGTTCGGCGCGCCCAGCATCGGGTTGCCCTTGCCATCGGCGCCGTGGCAGGCGGCGCAGGTGGTCGTATAGACCGCCTCACCCGCCTTGGCCTTGGTCGCATCCACGGATTGTCCGCTCAGACTGCGTACATAGCTCGCCACCGCGCTGACCTTCTCCTCGCCCAACGCCTCGCCCCAGGCCGGCATCGCGGCGATCCGTCCCTGTAGGATAGAAGTCTCTATGGCCTCCGGCGTGCCGCCCCACTGCCACACCGTGTCGCGCAGATTGGGGAAGCCGCGTGCACCGCCACCATCCGAGCCGTGGCATTGCGTGCAATAGCTCGCGAACAGACGCTCACCCATGCGCAGAGCGTCGGGATCCTTGGCCAGCTCCGCGATCGGTGTCTGTAGATGCTGCTCGAACAGCGGACCCCACTTATCCTCGGCTGCCTGCATCTCGGCCTCGTAACGCCCCTTGGAGCTCCAGCCCAGGAACATGCGGTTGTCACCGATGGACGGAAACAGTGCCGCGTAGATGACCGCGAAGATGATGGTCAGGACGAACATCGTCTTCCACCAGGCAGGCAGGGGATTGTCCAGCTCCTGCAGGTCCTCGTCCCAGATATGCCCGGTGGTATCGGTCTGGCCGGTGGGCGAGCTCGAGCGCTTGGAGAGGGCCACGATCAGCCAGTACAACGCGCCCAGACCGCCGAAGAACATGATAAAGATGAGCAGTTTCCAGAAGGTATCCATCCGTCACCTCGACCCTCAGGCGTCGTTGTCGTCGTCGAGCGGGATCATCGCCGCGCGATCGAAATCGGGTTTACGTCGGGCGCTATAGGCCCACGCCACGATGCCCACGAAGGTCACCAGAAGCACGATCGTGGCGATGATGTGCAAGGTTGCGAAGTTCATCAGCGTCTCGTCTGCACGTGGATGCCAAGGCCCTGGAGATAGGCGATCATCGCGTCCATCTCTGTCTTGTTCTCGAGCTCGGCGGGCGCCGTGTCGATCTGGGCGTCGGTGTAGGGATGCCCCAGCACGCGCAGCGTTCGCATGCTGGCCTGGATGTGCTCGGCATCGATGCCACGGTCCTGCAGCCACGGGTAGCCGGGCATGATCGATTCGGGCACCACGTCGCGTGGGTTGATGAGATGGACCCGATGCCATTCGTCGCTGTAGCGGCCGCCGACGCGTTGCAAATCCGGTCCCGTGCGCCGTGAGCCCCACAAGAATGGTCGGTCGTAGACGAACTCACTGGCCACCGAATAGTGACCGTAACGTTCGGTCTCGGCGCGGAATGGACGGATCATCTGTGAATGACAGCCGTTGCAGCCCTCGCGGATGTAGATGTCACGGCCGGCGAGCTGCAGCGGTGTATATGGCTGCAGACCGCTGACCGGCTTCTGCAGCTCTGGCTGGTAGAACAACGGTGTGACCGTTGCCAGCCCACCAAAGCTGATGACGATGATGATGAGCACGCTCATCAGGCCAATATTGGTCTCGATGCGCTCGTGCGTAAGACTCATTCGTGTGTCCTCGACATGTATTCCCGGGCGTCGTGCGTCGGCCCTTTGGGACGACGCACGCTCGGACGCTCCGCTGCCTGTTCGCGGCGGTGGTTGGAACCGTCAGTGCTGAGCTGCAGCCGCCATCGCGGGGATCTGGCTGCGAGCCGGCTGCGCGCCGGCGATGGTCTTCCACAGGTTGTAGACCATCACCAGGGTGCCGGCCAGGAACAGCACGCCACCGAGCAGGCGGATGATGTAGAACGGATGCATGGC
>JAGRHX010001377.1 GCA_020444775.1 Gammaproteobacteria bacterium | reverse complement strand
GCCGGGCGCATAGTAGCCATAGTAGTGATAGCGCGACCGCTCCGAGAACCGTGATTTGTTCAGCACCGCACCGACGCTGGGATGACCGCTGATGGTCTCCAGCGCGTCACGCACGACGTGCTGCGGTGTCCGTACGGCTTCGATCACGAACACCACCTGGCCGACGAGATTGACCAGCACGTTGGTACCGCTGGTGGCCAGCAGCGGTGCCGAGTCGAAGATCACCACCCGCTCTGGGTAGCGTTCGGACAGCTCCTCAGTGAACCGCTCCATCTGCGCGGAGGCAAACAGCTCGGTCAGATTCTTGGCGCGTGGACCGGCAGGCAGAACGCTCAGCGACGGGATGTTGGTCTTGTACAGCAGATCGGGAAGCGCCGCCTCGCCACGCAGGAAAGTCGACAATCCGGGACGGTCGCGCAAACCGAAGACCCTGGACACATCACCCTTGACCACGTCGGCGTCGATCAACAGCACCGTACGGTCCACCTCGCTGGCAATGCTCATCGCAAGGTTCGTCGAGATGAAGGTCTTGCCCTCATTCGGCAATGAGCTGGTCACCAGGACCAGATTGCCGCGATCGACCCAATGCGCGCCACCACGCGTCGCTTTCATCAACAGCGGCCGCTTGATGATCCGATGCTGTTCGCCCATCAGCGAATCGACGCTCTCGGGCGTCACGAAGCCACTCTTGCGCAACGCCTTGAGATCGACCTCGATCTCGTTGACGGTGTGCCTTCCACCCCGCTCGCGCTGCCGCGATTCGACCGCATGCCGGGCGGTGATGGACGCGGCGCCGGCCAGCACCTCCTGTGGTGTCAGCACATCGGTATCGTCCGCCACATCGAGCGATGGTCGGGGCGCCGTGGTAGCCGCCGATCTGACCTCGGGCTCATCGCGTGCGACCGGCTCGGCCTCGACCGTCCCCTCGGGCCGCGCGCTGACCTTCAACGAACTGGGTTCCGGCAACGGGTCGTCCGCTGATCGCTGGTCTGGCAGCGATGTCTCTTCGGCGTCCAGCTCATTGACATAGGTCAGCCCGTCCTCGCCCTCGTGGCGACGACGGCGCAGACGCACACCGACCGTCTGACCGACCAGCGCATCGTTCAGCCCCGGCACATCGGGCTCTTCCTCTGCCAGCCTGTCGACTGCCTTTTCGATGATGTTCATAGCACCTGCCCCGCCAGGCTCGTGAGCTTCTCGAAGACGTCGATACCCAGCCGGTGCACGGCCTGCAATGCCAGGAAGGATCCCAACAAGGCGACACACCCGAGCGCGAAGCCGGCCACCTCGAATTTGCGTCTGAATTTCTCGTGCGGCGTCCACACCCGGCTCACCGTGCCGAGCACCGGCACGTCAAGCACCTCGGTGATGGTGCGGCGACTGTAGATACCCGGATTGAGCATCGCGACCAGCCAGGCCAGGGCCACACCGGCGCCGAACCCGGCCACCAGGATCCCGGAGTTGAACAACGCGCGGTTCGGCGAGACTGGCGTCAATGGCACCCGCGGTGGCTCGATCACGTTGAACTGGACGGTATCGGTGGTCTGATTGACGTCATCAGAAATATTCAGCGACTCGCGCCGCTTCAGCAACGCTTCGTAGTTGGCCCGATTGACCTCGTAGTCACGGTCCAGACGCTGCAGCTCGGCCTCGACGTTCAAGGTCAG
>JAGRHX010001376.1 GCA_020444775.1 Gammaproteobacteria bacterium | reverse complement strand
CGCATCAAGCCGGGCGCGGAAGGCCTGCTGGTCGAGGATCTTGGCTCCGCCAACGGCACTTACATCAACGGCAAGCGCGTGCAGCAGGGCCTGCTCAAGGCCGGCGACGAGCTCCGCCTGGACAGCATCCGCTTCATGCTGATCGCGCCGGGCATGGAAATTCCGCGCAGCGCCGACAAGCCAACCGCGCCATCCGCGTTGCGCCCGGAGAGTGCCGGAAGCAAGCTGCCGCTGGTGATTGGCGTTCTGCTTGCCCTGGTACTGGCTGCGGGTGCGGTTTGGTATTTCGCGCTGCGTTGAGGGCGCTCATGCGGCGACAGCGGCAACCCGCATCGACAGATCCACCGCGCGCACGTGCTTGGTGATGGCGCCAACCGAGATGTAGTCGACGCCGGTATCGGCAATGGCGCGAAGGCCGTCACGCTCGATGCCGCCGGACGCCTCCAGTTTCGCTCGTCCGCCGTTGATGCGAACGGCATCACGCAACTCGTCCAGGCTGAATTCGTCGAGCAGTACATGTGCGACGCCTGCGTCCAGCGCCTGGTGCAGCTCGTCCAGATTTTCGACCTCGCAGATCAGCAGTGTGTCCGGATGCCGGTCGGCAGCCTGCGTGACCGCAGCGGCAATGCTCCCGGCGGCGGCGATGTGGTTCTCCTTGAGCATGATGGCGTCGTAGAGCCCCATACGATGGTTTCGGCCACCGCCGGCGCGAACGGCGTATTTCTGCGCCAGCCGCAATCCCGGCAAGGTCTTGCGGGTGTCGAGGATCTGCGCCGTGCTTCCGTGAATCTGGGCCACGCAGGCCGCTGTTGAAGTTGCGGTCGCGGAAAGCGTCTGCAGGAAATTGAGTGCACAGCGTTCCGCGCTCACCAGTGCGCGTGCAGAGCCACGTAACCGGCATAGCACCTGGTCCGCTTGGACGGTGTCGCCTTCCGCAACCTGCCAGTCGATCGCAACTCCGGCCTCCACCTGATGGAAGCAGGCGTCAAACCAGGGTCGGCCAGCGATCACGGCGGTCTGGCGGGAGATCACTCGGGCCTCGACGCCGGTGTCGGCGGGCAACAGGTCGGCGCTGAGGTCGCCGCGGCCAATGTCCTCGGCCAGCGCTGCCGCGACGCAGGCGCGAATCTGGTCCGGTTCGGGCGCATGAAGCGCCAAGGCGCTCCGCGCGTCGCCGTCATTCGCCATGGGCGCTTGCATCGCCGTCTGGCGTGCGACCGTCGGCCTGTTCGTCTCCCCGGAGATCGTCAACCACGGCGCTCAGGGCGCGACGCAGGAGGCTGGCTGCCTCCAGCACCCGGGCAAGGCCCTTCTCGAGATCCTCCACCAGTTCGATGGGGCGACGTTCGCCCACCTTCAGGCCGGTGCGGTTGACGAACAGGCAACGGCCGCTGATTGGACTGATCCAGGACAGTTTGGCGCGCTCGACCTCACCATTCTCCCCGGTGAATTCGATCCACGCACCGGGGCGCAGGTCGCGAATCCGCTGAAGGGTGGCCGGCGGGATATCATCGGGAAGCGGCTGATCTTCCAGCTCGGGTTCGGCATTGGCACCCGGTCCGAAATCGGCGGCGTCACTGCTCTCGACACCCCGCTGCAGGTAGTCTGGTGCCGTGATTTCGCCCAGCCGCCAGGCCAGGAGGCCGTTGAGCTCTGTCAGAAGATCCTCGATTTCGCTGTCGTGGTAGGCGACGGTGGTCAGTCCCTGGCGAAGCTGCGACTCGAGCGCCGCCCGCTGGCTGCGCAAGCGCCGTGTATCTTCGGTTTCGCCGTCCACCTGTCCGCACCAGATGAGCGCATCAACAAAGCCGAGCGCGTTGGCATAGGCTTCGGACTGCTCACCCTGACGCAGCCAAAGCAGAACCAGGTAGTTGGCCCAGGGGCGATTGAGCACCTGGCGGACCCACGGTACAGGTGCAGCAGTCTGCAGCCGTGACTGCAGCGCCTGCCGGACCTTGGATCGCGCCAGCTGCAGGCGTTCGCGCCCCTGGACTGCTTCCACGGCACGCTGTTCGGAAAGCTCGGCGCGCCGGCGCGTGGCCTCGACAAATCCGCGAAACTCGCGCAGACCTCGCTCGAAGATGCCGCTGTCACCTTCGTACTTGCCGACCACCGTGTCGACGACGCTGCGGATGCGCGACAGCATGCGTTCGCCCGGGTCGGCGTTGGCGCTCCAGCCTTGCGCCGCGCTGCCAAGCTCGTCAAGCAGCAGGCGGGCCGGGTGCTGCTGGTCGCCCAGCATGCCCGGTTCACTGAGCGCGGTCTGCAGCATCGGCAGATGCATCCGCGCCAGCGTCGGCTGCAACGGCTCGGGCAGGTTCCTGTCCTGCTCGACGTAGCGAAACAGCAGGCCCAGCAGGTCGATGGTCTGCTCATCCTGCTGGCGAAGCTGCGAACTGCCGGCGCCAAGCCGCTCGCTTTCCTGCAGGATATGCTGCTTGAGCGTACCGGCTGTTGGCGTGGTTTCGGGGTGATTGGCTATCTGTCGCTGGACCCGGGTCATGGCGCCGAGTAGGGTTGCCGCGGTCAGCGGCTCGCCCGAAGCGCCTGCCGAGGCTGCGTCGGCCCCGTCAGCTTGCGCTTGCTTGCGACCGGCAAGGAGGTTCAGCGCCAGCCCGACCAGTCGTGACGTCTCCGCCGCCAGCTCCTCGTCCACTTCGCGCTCGGTACGGGCCGGGGGCGCCGCTGGTTCGGACGTTCGTGGCGGGCGCCGCTCGGGAATTGGCGAGCTCGCGCTCAATGTCGGGAGTACCCCGGCATCGGCAAGCTGCAGGTTGATTTCGGAGTAGAGCGAACCCAGGGTGCCGAGCACATGCTGGTCGAAAAGCTTGAACACCACCAG
>JAGRHX010001375.1 GCA_020444775.1 Gammaproteobacteria bacterium | reverse complement strand
TTCAAGCTGCGCCAGGGCGTGAAGTGGCACGACGGCACACCCTTCACCGCGGCCGATGTCAAGGCCACCTACGACCGGCTGCTCAACCCCGAGGTCAAGGCGCGCCGCTGCGGCGCCGCCGTGCGCCCGTTCGTCGACTCGGTCGAGACCGTGGACGACCATACCGTGCGCTTCAATCTCAAGTACCCGGCCGCGCCTTTCATTCCGACCATCGCATCGGCCTGGTGCCGGATTGCGGCCAAGCACGTGCTGGAGAAGTTCGGCGACCTGCAGAGCGCCGAGGCGCAGATCGGCACCGGCCCGTTCAAGTTCAAACGCTACGAGCGTGACAGCGTGGTCGAATGGGTGCGCAACGATGACTACTACAATAAGGATCTGCCGTATCTGGACGGCGTGAAGGTCTTCATCATCAAGGACAAGTCGCGCCAGCTGGCGGCCTCCAAGGCGGGGCAGGTGCAGCTGTGGAGTCCTTGGCCGCCGATGAGCAAATCGCAGGCGGACGAGCTGCGCAACGCCCGTGGCGACAAGGTCGACCTGTACCAGGGCCCGATCAACGCGCTTTGGGCCATGCACCTCAACCAGAACGTCGAGCCGTTCGACAAGGCCGACATCCGGCGCGCGGTGCATCTGGCGCTGAACCGCCAGGAGCTGATCGAGAAGGCCCTGGAGGGCTCGGGCGTGCCGTGCGCGGTGGTCGACCCCAAGCTGTACGGCAAGAACGGTCTGCCGATGGAAGAGGTGCTGAAGCTGCCCGGCTGCCGAGCGGACAAGACCGCCGACATCGAGGAGGCCAAGAAGCTGGTCGCCAAGCACTATCCGGACGGCGTCGATTTCGAGCTGGTGACCCGGACCGTTGGCAACTACGTCGACCGCACCCAGCTGATAGCCGCCGATCTGCGCAAGATCGGCCTGCGCGCGAACATCAAGACCTACGAGAGCGCGGCTGGTTATGCCGCCTACGCGCAGCAGAACTACCAGGCCATCGCCGCGCAGGACACCGCCATGTACGTGCCCGACGCGAGCGGCGTGTTCTCGATCCTCTACATCAAGGGCGCCGGACGAAACTGGTCGAACTGGGTGGACGAGACGGTGAACAAGCTGGCTGACCAGGCGCTGCGAGAGACCAATGAAGACAAGCGCGCCGCGCTGTACCACGAGCTGCAGCGCTATCTGCTGACCGAGGACAACGTGACCATTCCGGTTGCCTGGGTGGAGGGCTGGTTCTTCAACGACAAGCGCGTGAAGGGCTTCAAGCTCGCCAACACGGTCTACGACAACAACACCGCGCAGAGCATCTGGCTCGAGAAATAGTCACTCTTCCCCAGTTGCACAGACCGACACGGCCCCGGCCCGCGTCCGCGCGGGCCGGTCGGCCTGCTCGTCCTGCCCAGCCGACGTAGATCCCTGAATGTTCCAGTACATCACGCGACGCTTGCTGCTGTTCGTGCCCACGCTCCTCGGCGTCAGCATCATCATCTTCCTGCTGGTGCGCCTGGTGCCCGGAGACATCGCACAGATCCTGGTCTTCGATGCCGGCAATCTGCCGCAGGCGGAGGTCCAACGGCAGATTGCCCAGATCCGTGAGGAGCTGGGTCTGAACGAGCCGCTGGCCCTGCAGTACGTCAAATGGATCGGTGGCATCTTCACCGGCGATTTCGGCTTCTCCTACTGGGAGAAGCGACCGGTCGCCGAGATCCTCGCCGACCGATTCCCGCGCAGCCTCGAGCTCGCTTTCCTGACGATGGTGATCACGCTGCTGTTCTCGGTGCCGCTCGGTGTGATCTCGGCGGTTCGCCAGAACACCTGGGCCGACTACCTGTGTCGGGTGATCGCGATCGCGGGCCTGAGCCTGCCGCTGTTCCTGAGCGGCATCCTGATCCTGTACCTGCTGATCGCCTGGTTCGAGTGGCTGCCGCCGCTGGAGTACTACGACTTCTTCGAGAATCCGATGGGCAACCTGTCACAGCTGATCTGGCCGGCCATCGCTCAGGCGCTGTACATCGCCGCGCCGATCATGCGCCTGACGCGCTCGCAGATGCTCGATGTGATTCGCGAGGATTACGTGCGCACGGCGCGCGCGAAGGGCCTGAGCCGCACCACCGTCATCTACGGTCATGCGCTGCGCAACGCGCTGCTGCCGGTGGTCACCTTCATCGGTTGGTGGGGCGGGCGACTGCTGGGTGGGATCGTGATCATGGAGATCATCTTCGGCGTGCCGGGCATGGGCACCAGCCTCATCTCGGCGGTCAACTCGCGCGACTATCCGACGGTCCAGGCGATTGTCTTCCTGCTCGCCATGGTCTTCCTGACCATCAACCTGCTGATCGACCTGCTCTACGCGGTGCTCGATCCGCGTATCCGTTACAGCTGACACGCAGGTCCAATCGCAAGCGCCACAGGTGACCCGAGCATGCAGACCCCCGTCACGCAAGACACCCTGAACGAGCAGGCCCCACCCGGCCGACTGTCCCGGGTGCTGAGCTTTCTGAAGGATTTCGTCACCGAGCAGCCGATGGGCGCGCTCGGTGCCTTCGTCGTGTTGTTCCTGATCGGGGTGGCGATCTTCGCCCCCTGGATCGCCCCCTACGGACCCAAGCACACCGGCTTCGATGCCTACATCCCACCGGGTGCCGAGCATTGGTTCGGCACCGACAACCTCGGTCGCGACATCTTCAGCCGCGTCGTCTGGGGCTCGCAGCTGTCGCTGTACGTGGGCCTGCTGTCGGTGGGGGTCGGTATCACCCTCGGTTCGCTGTGGGGCGTGATCGCCGCCTATCTGGGCGGCACCATCGACGTCGTCACCCAGCGGGTGGTCGACGTGCTGATGGGTTTCCCACCGATCATCCTGGCGCTCGGCCTGATGGCGGTGCTCGG
>JAGRHX010001374.1 GCA_020444775.1 Gammaproteobacteria bacterium | reverse complement strand
TCGATACATGAGGCGCTGGGCGCGGGCGTCTGCCTGATCGCATATGGCAGTGGCAACAGTGAAAAGACTCGTATCCTGCTCCAGCACCTCGGCGATCTCGCTGCCTACATGCCTATCGACATTTCCCGTGAGCATCTGATCGGCGCGGCCAAGGACATCGCCACGGACTTTCCCAGACTCGAGGTCTTGCCGGTCTGCGCGGACTTCTCCAAGCCCATCGCGCTGCCCACGCCGCGTAACCCCGTGTCGCGCAAGGTGGTGTTCTTTCCCGGATCGACGATAGGCAATTTCCACCCCGAGCAGGCCACCGAGTTCCTGCGCGGCATCAAGGACAGCATCGGCGCGGACGGCGGGCTGCTCATCGGCGTCGACGTGCCGAAGTCGCGAGCCAGATTGGAGCTGGCCTATGACGATCCGGAGGGCGTCACGGCGCGTTTCAATCTCAACATGCTCGAGCACATCAACCGCACGCTGGGCACTGATTTCGATCTCGGTGCTTTCAAGCACCGGGCCGTCTGGAATGAAGACGCGAGTCGCGTCGAGATGCACCTGGTCAGCACGCGTGCCCAGGGCGTGCGTCTGGGGGAGCATCGCTTCCAGTTCCAATCCGGCGAGACGATCTGGACCGAGTCGTCCTACAAGTACTCACTGGAGCGCTTCCGCGCGGTCGCGGAGGCGGCAGGCCTGGTGGTCGACCGGGTCTGGCAGGACCCGCGGCAATTGTTCTCGGTGCAGCTGCTGAGTCCGCGAGCCGCGTAGCGGCGTTCGAGATGTGCCACGGGACAGCCGTACCGCTGCTGTGAGCGACGTGCCCGGGGCGCTGAAGGATGGCGATACACAGCTGGAGCCCGTCCGGCTCGCACAGCTTATTTGACATAATATACATTATGCGAACCTTTGGATTTCGAGCGAGAACAGGATTGGCTTCATGACGGCCGACCCGGCTCGGGGACGCAGCAATGCCGCGTCCCCTGAAGTCGCCTCACTCGGATACCGAGGTACAGAAGAAGCTGTCGAACTCGCGGATGCCACCTTTGAGCGCCGCGTCCTGACAGGCATTGTCATGGAGATAACAGTTCTCGACGTGGGTCTCGAGATCGCATGCTTCACACACCACCGAGACCGCGTTCAGATTGGTGCACAGGCACGCGCCACCACTGGACTGTTGTGCCGAAGCGATCGGCGTCGCGCTCATATCGAGCTTTTGATGGAACTCAGTCGCCGATCGTCCCTTGAGCAGCTGCGTTGCAGAGCTGGTGGCCAGCCGCGGGCTCTGCGCACGAACCACGTCCTCGGCGTGCACCGGGCCAGCACCAACCAACAGCACCAACAGCGCGATACCCGTTCTCAGCATTGACTTGAACACGTTGTACTACTCCCTATGAAGAAGGTTTCCGTCTGACAGGCGTCTTGCCGGTGATGGCCAGCGACCAGAGCCCTCATGTGTTCAAGACGATGCGCGGGAGCGGTTCGGATGCAGCGGACGCATCCGCGATTCGTGAATTGTGAAGTCGTTCACGCAGATGACGTGCACGTAGCCCTAGTACCCGGCCTGCACATCCACCGGCTGCAACAAGCCGCCGCCTGCCTCGATGCTGCGGATGTTGGCGACGATCTCATTGCTGAGTTGCTCGACCGTCGGTCGCCGCGCGACGTGCGGCATCACGGTGACCTTGGGGTGTGTCCACAATGGGCTCTCGGCTGGCAGCGGCTCCGGCCACAAAGCGTCGAGCGAGGCATGCCCGAGCTGCCCCGAGTCCAGCGCCTCGATGAGGTCGGCGTCGACAACGTGCTTGCCGCGTCCGACGTTCAAGAGCATCGCGCCGCGCGGCAGCATCTCGAAGGTGCGCTTGCACAGGATTCCCTCGGTGGCCGCGGTGAGCGGCAACAGACACACCGCGATATCGGTCTTGGCCAGAAAGGCCTCGAATTGCCCGGGCCCGTGCATGACCGGTATCTCGGCATCCGGCTTGGGCGTTCGGGTCCAGGCCGACACGGGAAATCCCAGGGACTTCAGCACCAACGCCGGTGCCT
>JAGRHX010001373.1 GCA_020444775.1 Gammaproteobacteria bacterium | reverse complement strand
GGTGCCGCCAACCTGAGTCTCGCCGAGAAGTCCAGCATGGCGCTCATCAGTCAGGCGTTCGGCCTGGTGAGTGCCGGTGCTGACCGTTATGGCTGCGATTTCATGGTCGGCGAGTATCAGTTCTCGCTCGACGTGAACGTCGACGGTGACGGTCAGCTGAGAGTCGACGATACCGTTCTCACTGTGACCAGCCTTGTCGACGATGCCCGCGGAACGCTTCTGGCGATCGGCATGCTCGACGGTGCCGAGCTCGGACCGGTCCTGTTCCACGAGCTCGTGGGTGATGCGAGCTTCTCCTTCCCGGGTAGCGTGCTGCTGTTGGAGAGCAGCTTCAGGCTATCGCTGCCGGGCTCCAGCCAGATCCGCCATGAGTACAAGGTGATCGAGGATATCTACCCGGCGATGGTGTTCGGCGGTCTCGAGGGCGTGACCGGTCGCGGCCTGGCGTTGCTCAGCAAGGTCGAGGCGCCACGCGCCAAATGGCGACACTGGTGGCAGTACTACCGCGTGGAGGAGTTCCTGGGCGCATTCAGCCGGAATGCCGTTGAGGTCCGTCACGACAACGCCGCAGCCTGCAACACGCAGCTGAGCTTCGGTCTGGTCAACGACTTTGCGGCCGGCATCCAGATCGAAGGCACCTTGCGGGTGGTGCGATGACGCGGGCCGCATGCGTGTGATGGTCGAGACGGTCAGATCACTGTGGCGCTATCGGGGACTCACCGTCCTGGTGTGGTTGGTGGTAGCCACGGCCGTCTTGCTCAATGAACCACGATGGAGCGATCTCTGGCGGGCCTGGCTATGGGCCGGGACCGCCGAAGAGCATCGAGCACGAACCGATTTGCGGGTGACGGTGGTCCCACCGGACCCGCTTCCGGCCGTAGCAGGCAGCAGCGCTGACCGATCGCATGCTCCGTTGGATCTGAAGGCTGTTCGCGCAGTGCTGCGGGACGAGGCATTTCTACGGCGTGCGCTGCTCGACGCCGACGTAGCGGCTCGCGAGGACATCGGTCAGATCGGTGAACGGATTTCGCTGCGTGAAGGTGCCGACGAGCCGATGGCCAGCTCCGCCCGGGTGGCTCTGGTCCTTGCCGACCCGGAACGCCAGCGCGCCATTGCCATGGCCGATGCGATTGCCGCCGCGCTGGTTCGTCGGTTTCCCGCGGTCGAGGTGCAGTCTCGCACCCAGCGGCTAGCGGGGGCAGTAGACAATACTGGCGGGACAACTGGAGGTGCGCCGGCGAGGCCGGCCAGCGAGGTGGATCTGGAGGCATCCGTCGAGGAACTGGAACGGCAGTATCGATTGTTGCAAAGCCAGGCAGAGGCTCGACGAGCGCTGTTGGGCAGTGAATCGGTGCAGCGCCAGCGCCTGCAGGATGCACAGGCTCAGCTGTCGGTACTGGAGGACGAGATAGGTTTGCTCCAAGCGCAGCTGCAGCTGCTTGGCCCCGATGTGGTTGTCGAGTCAACCGCCCATTCCGACACCCGCTCGACTGTCGCCGAGGCGAGCGCCGCCACCGACGGCGGGGAGCCCGGCTCACGACCCGAGTCAATCGGTGTCGGCTCGCTCCGTTCGGCCCTCGCTGAAGATTCCGCCGTCGAGGATCCTGTTCCGACGGTCTTGCAGGAGGCCAGGGGCGAGTTGCGTCGTCGTCAGTCCGCCTATGCAACGTTGGTCGACGAGGCCGGACCCCGTTCGCTGTTCAGCCGACAGCACGTGGACCGGGTACGAACCGAAATGGCAATTGCGGCTGCCCGGGTCAGTGCGCTGGAACGGCTGCGCGCGCCACATCTGCAGACGCAGCGTCCCGACACGGCCGCGGCTGAAGTGGCTCGTCCCGCCCCGCCAGCGACGTCGACCGTCAAGCCGGATGTCGCGGTCGTGAAGCCAACCGTGACCGTTGCCGAACGGTTGCACGAGCTACAACGACGACGCGAACGCGTGCTGCGCCGAATCGACGAGTACGGTGTCCAGATCCAGACCGCGACCCGGACCAGCGAGCAGCTGAAGCGGCTGACCCGACTGCTCGAGACGCGCCGCGCACAGCGCGCGAAGGCGCAGGAGAATGGCAAGCAAGGCGCTGGAAACGGGGACCAGCCAGAACCCGCGGATGCACTGGCCAGACCGCCGGAGCCTGCTCTCATGATCGAAGTGATGAGATCGGCTTGGACACCGGACGACGAGACGGTAGCGGGCATGTCCAGAGCCGGTCTGCTCGGTCTGTTGCTGGTTTTGCTGTCCACCTGCGTGGTCATTCCATCGATGGCCGGCCTGCTGAGCGCCACGGCCCGTGGGCGCGCCACAAAGCCCGAGAC
>JAGRHX010000100.1 GCA_020444775.1 Gammaproteobacteria bacterium | reverse complement strand
CTATCGCGGCATGAAGGAGTACGAGATCGGCTTCGACGACTTCGAGGTCGAGGCCGACGGGCTGCTCGGCGGCGCCGAGGGCCACGGCTTCAAGCAGCTCATGCAGACCTTCGAGAGCGCCCGCATCCAGACCGCGGCCCGCGCCATCGGGGTCGCCTGGAGCGCCTACGATCTGGGACTCGCCTATGCCCAGGAGCGCAAGCAGTTCGGACAATCGCTGATCGGCTTTCCACGGGTCGCTGACAAGCTCGCGCTGATGTTGGTCGAGACCGTGTTCGCGCGCGAGCTCAGCTATTTCGCGGCGCGTGAGAAGGACAAGCAACGGCGTTCAGACATCGAGGCCGGCATGGCCAAGCTGCTCGGCGCTCGGGTGGCCTGGTCGAATGCCGACAACGCGCTGCAGATCCACGGTGGCAACGGCTATTCGCTGGAGTATCCAATCAGCCGGGTGCTGTGCGACGCACGTATCCTCAACATCTTCGAGGGCGCGGCCGAGATCCAGGCCCACGTGATCGGGCGAGGCCTGCTGTCGCGGCGCAACTGAGTGGACCGGCTGCACGGCCACCACGGTTTGCACAGACTCGTGCCGGCGAACGGCCCGGGCATCCATCAACGGGGGAACAGTCATGGCAGTCAAGATCGCGATGATCGCAACCGGCCGCATCGCCGAGACACAGCTCGCTCCAGCCATCGCGGCCGCACCGGGCGCCGAGCTGTGGAGCGTATTGAGTCGAGACAAGTCGCGCGCGCAGGCGTTCGCCGACAAGCACGGCGCGGGCTCCAGCAGCCCCGCGTACACGGATCTGAACGCGCTGCTGGCTGACGATGAGCTCGATGCGGTGCTGATCGCATCGCCGGACAAGCTGCACGCCGAGCAGGCGATCGCCGCGGCCCGCGCCGGCAAGCATGTTCTTTGCGAGAAGCCGATGACTACCGACAACGAGGCCTCGCAGGCGATGCTCGAGGCCTGCGACAAGGCCGGGGTGAAGTTCGCGATCGCCTATCACATGCGCTGGCACGACGGTCATCGCAAGCTGGCGGCGGCCGCGCATGCCGGCAAGTTCGGCACGCTGCGGCACATGCGGGTGCAGTGGCCGATGCAATCCTCACCGGACAACTGGCGGGCCGGGACCGAGCTCGGCCGCTGGTGGCCGCTGTCCGGGGTCGGCACCCACTGTCTGGATCAGATCCGCTGGTTCATGTGCAAGGACCACGGCGAGGTGGTCCGTCTGCAAAGCCTCATCACCCGCGAGGTCTACAAGGGGCCACACGAGGAGACCGCGGTGCTGGCCATGCAGTTCGAGTCCGGCGCGACCGCCGAGATGTGCAACTCGGTGCTGTTCCCCGGTCCACGTCTGATGGAGCTGTATGGCTCGGACGGCTTCGCGCTGTGCGAGAACACCCTGGGACCGGATGGTGGCGGCTCGATACGCACCCACGAAGGCACCTACGCGTTCGAGGTGGTCAACCCCTACGTCGGCGAGGTCGTCGACTTCGTGCGCGCCATCGAAGAGAACCGTGAGCCGGAGGTGACCGGCGCCGAGGGCGCGCGCAACGTCGCCCTGCTGCTGGAAGCGGTCTCCTGAACGCGCCAGCCCGCGTGCGCTGAGCAGGCCCTGGCAGCGGCACGATTCCGCCGCGCCGCTGCCGGGGCCGCACTCATCGAGCCTGGCGTCGCAGCGCCTGGCCGACCCGAGCGCCGGCCAGTGCGCCATCGCGGACCGCCTGCTCACCGTTCACGATCACGTGCAGGATCCCGTCCGGATACAGATTGGGTGACTCGAAGGTGCCCCGATCGATGACCGTTGCGGGATCGAAGACCACCAGATCGGCGCAGGCCCCTTCGCGGATCACGCCACGGCCAACCAGGCCGAACTTACGCGCTGACATACCGGTCATGCGATGGATCGCCTCGGCCAGGCTCAGCACGCCGAGATCGCGCGCGTAGTGACCGAGCACCCTGGCAAAGCTGTTGTATAGACGCGGATGGGGTCGTCCCTCCAGGGTCGGGATACCGTCCGAGCCAATCATGGTCGACGGATGTCCGAGCACACGCTGCACGTCGGACTCGTCCATCAGATGCAGGATCACCGTGGCATCGGGGGCCGACTCGAGCACCCACTCCGCCGCCGTGCGTGCGTCCACGCCGAATCGCTCAGCGAGCGCGGCTATGCTGCGTCCCTCCCAGTCGGGATGCCCGGCGGCCGAGGCGATCAGCACGTCCTCGCCACGCACCGCACCGATGCCACCCCGGCCGCCGCTGGCCGACGGCGGCAGGAAGGCGCCGTTCTCCAGCACCGCGCGCAGGATCGTGCTACCGGCCGTGTACGGATACTGGTCCGCGTGCACGTCCTCACCGCGCTGCAACGCCGCCTCGATGAGCTCGATGGACCGCGCCACCAGGCCCCAGCTCTCCCGCCCGGAGGCCTTGTGATGGGAGATCTGCACGGGTACGCCGGCACGCCGGCCGATCTGGATGGCCTCGTCGACCGAATCCAGCAGCCCGGTGCCCTCGTCACGCATATGGGTGGCATAGAGGCCGCCGCTGCCGCGCATCTCGGCCGCCAGCTCCACCAGCTCGTCGGTCGTGGCGTAGCGGCCGGGCTCGTAGATGAGCCCGCTGGACATGCCCAGCACCCCGGTCTGCAAGGCCTCGCCGAGCAGCGATTTCATCCGCCGCATCTCGGCGTCGTCCGGCGCTCGATCCGCGCTCCCCATCGTGGCCAGACGCAAGGTGCCATGGCCGGCCAGCACGCCGATGTTGACGCCCGGCGGCTGCTCACGCAGCCGGTCGAAGTAGCCGGCATAGCCTTCGTAGTGCCGCAGCTCGAGCCGCGGATGGATGGCACGGGCCAGCACGCAGGCCTCGGCGAACGGCGCCGCGCCAAAACCACAGTTGCCGACGATGCAGGTGGTCACCCCACCCCGCAGCTTGAAGCCCATGTCCGGATACAACAGCGCGGCGAAATCGTCGTGAGTGTGGACGTCGATGAAGCCGGGAGCCACGGCCAGCCCTTCGGCCTCGAGCTCGTGTCTCGCGGTGAGCCCGCTGACATCACCCACGCGGGCGATGTGCTCGCCGTCGATGGCGATATCGGCCTGTTCCGCCGCGGCGCCGGTGCCGTCGTACACCGATGCGCCCCTGATGATCATGTCCACGTACTGTGCCACCTGTCTGCCCTCACCCAGCTGTAGGCCCGGCATCTTACTGGAAGCGTCCCACCCGAAGCGTCTGAAGCTGGCCGCGGCCTGAGCTGGAGAAGATGACAGGCCGGCACGCCCTTCTCAGTGCGCCTCTCCACGGTGTCCAGAGAAATGCGGCCTACGGCTCGGCCAGGGTCAACCGGCCACTGCAACCGCCTTCATCCGCGGTCAGGTACGGCCCCACCTGCTGACGATCGGTCAGGTCCTTGAACCAGCGTCGCGGCGAGCAGGGCTTGTCGTCCGGGCGGCGGGCGATGCTGATCTGGTGGAACGGGTGGGCGATGGTCTCGGCGACGATCGAGACCAGGTAGACCCGCTGCAGCCCCTGCGCCGGCCAGACCACGTCCGCGCCCCAGGCACGCAGGACGAAGCGCTCGGTGGTGGGTGTCTGCTCGTCCGGCTTCACCAGCGTCAGCGCCGGCGCACGCCCATTGTGCAGCTGCGGGATGACCGGCAGCTCGACGGCCGGCGTATCGGCGAGCGCGAAAGCGTTCAACGCGGCCACCGACCAGGCGGGGGCCCGCTGCCAATGGTCCGGGCTCAGCGCGGCATGCAGCTCGGCGAGTCCGCCTCGCCACTGCAAGAGAAACGGCTCCTCGAGCTCACCGGCGAGATCGATGCGCCGTGGCGGCAGGTCCCGCCAGCCATCGACACGCCATTCGCCGTGCAACTGCAGTGGTGGCGGCTGCTGCGGCGCATAGCCGGCAAGCGCCTCGGCATAGCCGCGACCCAGATGCCAGCCGCCGAACAACAGCAGGGTCAGGGCACCCGCCACGACCAGCTCGCGGGCAACGATCGGCGGTACCGGGTCGAGTCTGGAGATCAGGGCGAAAGCCGCGACCAGACCGACACCGAACAACAGCCCGGCAAGCACGTCGGACGGCCAGTGCGCGGCCAGATAGATCCGGGAGAAGCCGATCATCACCACCAAGGCGATACAGACCATCACCACCCCGCGGCCCAGCCAGCGACCGGCACCGCGCCAGACGATCAGTGCGAGCAGTCCGTACAGCACCGCGCTCAGGGTGGCGTGCCCGCTCGGGAAGGAGAAGGCGCTGCTCCCGGTGTACAGATCGATGGGTCGTTGCACGTGCACGATCAGCTTGATCAGCGGCACGAACAGCGCCGTGCTGATCATCGCGATGACCAGGCCCAAGGCCAATCGGTACTGCCTGGAGAGCAGCAACACCACGCTCAGCACCACCACCACCACGGTCACCACCACACCGTCGCCGAGCATGGTCACCGCGACCATCAGCTTGTCCGTCCAGGTCGTGCGCAGCGACTGCAGGAACTGGTTGACCGCAGTGTCCAGATAGACGATACGGGCCCGGGTGACGACCTCGGTGAGCAACAGCATGAAGCCACACACCACCGAGGCCAGCATCAGGCTCAGCGCGGCGAGGATGCGCAGATCGGCGTGCTCCGGGCCGACCAGCCGGACCACGATGTGAGCGAGCCAGTCCTCACGGCCCGCCGCCCAGGCGTAGAGGCTGACACGCCAGCGCGGCAAGGCCCGGGCCAGACGCGTGAGCACGAAGCGTAACGCGAAGAAGGCGACGATCGCCCCGACGATGAGCACTCCGGCAAGGATGCCCAGGCGCTTGCTGACCAGCCCCAGCCCGGCGATGGCCCAGCCGGCGGACATGCCCGGCAGCAGATGCGCCGCGGCCCAGACGAAGGCCGACAGCACGTTCAAGGTCGTGAACTTCCAGAAGTTCATGCCGAGCATGCCGGCGACGCCTGGGACCACCGCCTTGATCCCCGGGATGAAGCGACCGATGACGATGCTCTTGCCACCGTGGGCGGCGAAGTAGTACTTGCCGGCCTCGACAAGGCTTTGGTAGCGGGAGAACGGCCACAGACCGAACAGCCTGTCCTTGAAATGGTGGCCGATCGCGTAGGAGAGATTGTCACCCACCGCCGCGCCGAACGCGGTGGCGAGAAACACCGGCATGAACTCCAGCCGGCCGATACCGACCAATCCGCCGATGCCGACCAGCACCACCGTGCTCGGCACGAACAGACCGATGACGAACAAGGCCTCGCCCATGGCGATGAGGAAGGCCAGCAGCAGGGCCAGGTACGGACGCAGCGCGATGAAATCGATTATCGGTTGGACATACTCGGTCAATATCGCAATCCCGGTACGAGCGTCAGGACATGGGAGTGCCCGTCCGGCGGCGCGAAGGCGCCGTCAGGCAAGTCGCGAGCGGCTCGACGCGGGAGCGCGGACTCGCCGCGCCGATCATACCGATTCAAGGCGCTCGCAAGCACCGCCCAGGCCCCGCGATCGGCGCCTCACAGGCCCCCTGAGCATCCCCCCGATCGCCGCTGGCACGAGCACCGGAACGAGCATCCGGAACGGGCAGCCGGAACACACAAAACGCAGCCGACGCGTATGCGTCGGCTGCGTGTGCCCTACCCCGGGTTCGGCACCTTCAACGGGTCAGGGTCCGGCTGGCCCACAACCCGCGAGCCGCATCGCTCAGGCCTTCTCGAACGGCACCGCTACGAAGCGCACGTCACCCTGGCGCTGCACCAGCAGCACCACACTCTTCGCCGAGTGGTCACGCGCCGAACGGATGGCCTTGACCGCCTCGCTCGCCGAGTCCACCGACTCCTGACCGACCCGGCGAATCAGATCGCCGCTGCGCAGCCCGGTACGCGCGGCCGGACTGCCCGGCACCACGTTCGCGATCAGGGCGCCCTGGGTCTGGTCATCGAGCTGCAGGCGCGCTCGCGTCTGCTCGTCCAGATCCGCCAGCATCACACCCAGACGCGCACCTTCGACCGCCTCACCGCGATCTTCGTTGTCGGCCGAGGCCAGCTCCTGGCTGCTCATGCGGTCCACTGTCAGTGACAGCTGCTTCTCCTTGCCGTCGCGAATCACCACCATCTGGGCGTCCTGGCCCGGTGTCATCGAAGCCACCTCACGCGGCAGGTCGCGCATCTGGTCGATAGGCCGACCGTTGAAGCGCACGATGACGTCGCCGACCTTCACCCCGGCACGCTGGGCCGGACCGTCGGCCAGCACCGATGCAACCAACGCGCCTTCGGGTTTTTTCAGTCCGAGGCTCTCGGCCAGCATCTCGTCGATGCTCTGGATGTTGACGCCGATCCAGCCACGCTCGACATGCCCGCTGGTCTTCAGCGCGTCCAGCACGGGACGGGCCAGATTGGCGGGTATCGCAAAGCCGATGCCGACGTTGCCACCGCTGGGTGAGTAGATCGCGGCATTGATGCCAATCACCTTGCCGCTGCGATCGAACAACGGACCGCCGCTGTTGCCGCGGTTGATCGGCGCATCGACCTGCAGATAATCATCGTAGGGACCGGAGTGGATGTCGCGTCCGCGCGCCGAGACGATGCCCGCGGTCACCGTGCCACCGAGGCCGAAGGGGTTGCCGACCGCCAACACCCAGTCACCGACGTGGGTGGCATCCGAGTCGCCGAGATCCACGTGCGCAAGCGGCACGTCGCTGTCGACCTTGATCAACGCCAGATCGGTCTTCTCATCGGTGCCCACCACCTTCGCCGGTAGCTGCTTGCCGGTCTCAAGGGTCACCGTGATCTCCCGCGCGCCATCGACCACGTGATTGTTGGTGACGATGTAGCCTGCGGGATCGATGATGAAGCCCGAACCGGCACCACGCATCTCGGGCGCCATGGCGCCGTCACCGGGCACGCCGAAGAAGCGCTTGAAGTACTCGTTCATCGGATTCCCGGGGGGCAGCTGCGGGAGCATCGCGGCCGGTTGCGCAGCGGTCACCGTGGAGATGTTCACCACGGCAGGCTGCACCCGTTCGACCAGGGGCGCGAAGCTGCCGGTCGGGCCGATGTCGGCGACCGCGGCGCTGCTGGTGGTCTCGGCCGGACGCGCGAATCCTGGACCCGCCGCGCCGAGCTGGATGGCGCTGGCGATGGCCACCGCCAACGCGGTGCCGACGAACACCCGACGCATCGTGGGCCCGGCGCGCCGCTTGGACGGGTCGGCTGCCGTGCCACCGACTCCGCGCTGCATCTCCGGTTCATTGTTTCGTTGCATTCTCATCGCTACATTCTCCTCTCGACCAGTTCGACGCGCTGCTGCGCGTGTGTCAGTTGATCGGGCGTGTCTTCCATGCACGGCTCCCGGCCCTTCTGGTAGCCAGCCGACACGGATGATCGCCGTGCTCCAAGCGTGGGCGTTTCGCTCGAACGGCCCACGTCCATCACGCCGGGAACGTTAGCCTTCAGGCCGTTACACGACGCCTTCCGACCGGTTACTGTTGATTAACTGCTTGCCGCGCGAGCGACACGTCGAGCGACACACATCGGTCCGGCGTGCCATAAGCGGCACCTGATTCGTGCGGACCGAGAGGAGATATGGGATGCAAGGCTCGACCAGCTGGTTTCACTGGGCCGCGCTGTCGGCCGTTTTTGCAGCCTTGACGGCCATACTCGCGAAGCTGGGCGTACGCGACGTCGACCCGGACCTCGCAACGCTGGTGCGTACCGCCTTCATCATCGTGCTGCTCAGCCTGTTCGTCGCGCTGACCGGCAAATGGACCAACCCACTGACGCTCTCATCGCGGACCCTGCTGTTCCTGGGCTTGTCAGCCCTGGCGACCGGCGCCTCGTGGGTCTGCTACTTTCGCGCGCTGCAGCTGGGTGATGCCTCGAAGGTGGCCCCGGTGGACAAGCTGAGCCTGGTGCTGGTGGCGATCTTCGCCGTCATATTCCTGGCCGAGCGACCGTCACCCAGGGAATGGTCTGGCATCGCTCTGGTCGCGAGCGGGGTGCTGCTGCTGGCGCTGGGTCGTTGATCCAGCGCCCACGGGTGTCCTGCCAGTCACGGTCCCGCGGACCTGTCCAGACCGAACAGGGCCAGACACAACAACACGCTTCCGGCCACCATCCACAACGGACCGAACAGCCACAGCACCAGCAACAGCGAGAGGTAATAGCCACGCATACCCAGCGTGTAGTGCAGCGCGCCACGTTCGAGCAGCATGCTGACGCCCTCACAGCTCACAGCCCCGCTCTGCTCCAGCGGCACGTTGATGTCCATGACGACATGATTATAGTAGCGAATCGCGACGGTAAAATTGACGAAGGAGAACAGCAGACAGGCAACCAGACACAAGAGCTTGAAAGTCAGCAGGGTGTCCACGGTCGAGCCGACCAGATTCAGATTGTGGACCAGCGCCGGCAACCGATCCGAGGTCAGCACCACGCTCAGCAGGCCCATGATCACGATGACCGCGGTAGAGGCGAGAAAGCTGGCGCCCATGGTCCAGTTGCGCAAGGTCTGCACCGCGAGAATGTCGCGACGCTCGGTCATCACCGAGCGCACCCAGGCGGCGCGCGCGCGGCGCGCCTGGCCGAAGGCGGTGACATCGGGACGACGACGCACACGAGACACCAGCCAGGCGTGATAAACGCCGAACAACAACAGGCTCGCCGCCGCGATCACGGACTCGAGAAGGCTCAACGCG
>JAGRHX010001372.1 GCA_020444775.1 Gammaproteobacteria bacterium | reverse complement strand
GGCAAGATGCGCAAGCACTACATTCGGATCCTCACCGGCGACAAGGTCACCGTGCAGCTCACACCCTATGACCTGACCAAGGGCCGAATCACCTATCGGGTGCGCTGAACGGGCGACCGCGCTCGAGCTACAGCCGGTCCATCTACCGCTCCACCCTGCCCCTCTCAGGTCTGCGTGGTGTCTCGTGCACCGCTCGGGACGGTGGCATCCACGGTGGTGCCATCACTGAGGTGTCGGCTCAGCCACTCCGCGTCGAAGGTGTTGACACTGAAATCACGCGACGGTCCAGGCTGGATCTGCATCACGGTGAGCTTGGCGTCGACATACCCGTCCAGGCAGTAGACCGCACCGGTATCGATGTAGCAGACGTTGTCGACGATCACGATCTCGCGAGTCGGCGTGTGGCCACAGAAGATGCGGGACACCGAGCCACTCACCGGTCTGGGACCGTAGGCACCACTGATGCGGTTCCGGGACCAGATCGCGTAGGTGATGGCATCGGCTTCTCCCGCTTCCAGACAAGCCAGGAACTCCTCCCAGCTCAGCAGTGGGGGCACGTCGGCGTGCACCACCCCGACCAGACCACTGGCGGTCTGGATCTCGATGGCGATCGGCATCTGCCGGAAGGTATCGATGAAGCGAGTCCGGGTCGGGTCATCCAGCTCCAGCCACCAGGCACCGCCATTCTGACCGACCCAGACCTCAAGCTGCTCGGGATCGGCCGATTCGAGCGCGAACTGCTCATGATTGCCACGACAGGCATGGAACCATGGCTGGGACAGCCACTCCAGCGCGCGATGCGATTCGGGGCCGCGATCCACCATGTCTCCGACCGAGAACAGCCGGTCGATTTCAGGGTCGAACTCGACCTCCGCGAGCAGTCGCGCCAGATGCTCGAACATGCCGTGGATGTCCCCGACCACGAAGTCGCGGCCACGCTCGTTGAGCGCGAAACGTTGCACCGGCGAGGGCGGACAGAAGACCTCGTGACTCATGCAGGCGAGTCCACGAGCCGAGCGAGCAAGCCCCAGGAGCGGGTCCGGTGGTGGATCACGAAGGGCGACGCGCGGCACGACGGATCCCTTGCGAGACGCTCCGCCGAGTCCACCAGGAGTGCAGGGTCGTGATCGATCGCCGGGCGTGTCTGGGTCGAGAGGTTCACCAGTGCTCGTTCCATGCTCGCTTGCTGACGGAATCCGAGCATCCTCGGACTGTCCGGCAGACTGTAGCAGCCCCGCGACGCACGCCAAAGCGTGAGCGGCGCGAAGCTGTGACGGCTGTCCCCGGACCGGTCAGTGTGGACCATTTCAGCTGATGATGGTATCGGAGCGGGCTCTGCTCAGGCACCCATGGCCGCCATCAGCATACGTACCCTATCCAATTCTCCCTGGGTATCGACACCCGGCCCTGGAACCTGTGACGCCTCGGCGACCATGATGCGCGCGCCGTGATGCAGTGCGCGTAGCTGCTCGAGCTTCTCCAGGGCTTCGGTCGGCGCCTCCGGCCAGGCCACATAGCGACGCAGGAAGCCGACCGTGTAGCAATAGATG
>JAGRHX010001371.1 GCA_020444775.1 Gammaproteobacteria bacterium | reverse complement strand
CCGCCGCCGATGACGATGAGGTCGACGGTGGTGCCGTCGCCAAGCGCCACGAGATCCCGCGCGCGCCGCGATGCGTTCAAAGCCGTGGAATTGGTCATGGTTTCAGATATCCGTTCAACGAGTGGGCCAGTTCGACGTTGAGGTCCCCGCTGTCGAGGAGCGCTTCGACCATCTGGGCCGACTGGATGGTTGATTGTGTGATGAGCAGGCACATCGCCGCCATCTGCCGCGGGTCGCCGAGCCGTACGCTGCCGTCCTCCTGTGCCGCCTTGACCGCCTCGGCGAGTGCATCGACCAGGATCTTCTGACTGGTGCCCAACCGTTCGGCGATGTACACCATGGCCAGGTTGGGGGCGTTGATCATCACCGCCATCACGATCTCGTCGTGGCGTAGGTGCTCAGCGACAGCGACCACACGGTCGACCATGGCCTTTCGTCCGACGCCGCGATCGGGGACAGTTTCGAGAACGCCGGCGATACGGGCAGTCAGGAGTTCGGCTATCACCGCACGGATATCAGGCCAGCGCCGGTAGATGGTGGGACGGCTGACCCGCGCCCGCCGCGCGATCTCGGTCATGGTGGTCCGCTCGACGCCGTAGGCGAGAATGCACGCTGCGGCAGCGTCGAGGATTTTCTTCTCGACCGTCGATTCGGCGTTACGGATTGACATGATCTGTAATACTGTAACCTATGACCGCTGCTGATGCCCACCCCGTCGACCCCCCGATGAAATGGAATGCCTGGGGTGACCCCGCTGCGGCCAAACCCCTGTCCCCCGGAATCCGGAGCCTGCTCAGTCAGGCTCTCGGTGTCGAGGGGCCCGAAGCCGAACAGCCCAGCGCGGACCAGGTCCGGCTTCGGCCATCGGCCCTGTCGCAGTCCGATCACGACGGCCTGAGCGCGATAGTCGGCGCCGCGAATATCAGCCGCGACGATCGCCACCGGCTGCTGCGCGCGGGTGGCAAGTCGACACTCGACCTGCTGCGGCGCCGGGACTTCGGTGTTCAGGACGCTCCAGATGCGGTGCTGCTTCCCGGCGGCGAAGATGAGATAGCAGAGGTGCTCAGGTTCTGCTCCGAGCACGGCATCGCCGTTGTCCCGTTCGGCGGCGGCACCAGTGTCGTGGGTGGGCTGGACCCGTTGCGCGGCGACTTCACCGCGGTGGTGTCGCTGGATCTGCGTCGGCTCAACGAGTTACACGCCCTCGACGAGGTGTCCTGGGAGGCCGAGTTGGGCGCCGGCCTCAGCGGACCCGACGCCGAACGGCTGCTCGGGTCCCGCGGTTTTTCCCTCGGTCATTTTCCGCAGAGCTTCCTGTTCGCCACCATCGGCGGATTCGCCGCGACCCGCTCGTCCGGTCAGGACTCCGCGGGATACGGCCGATTCAACGACATGGTTCGCGGACTGCGCGCCGTCACCCCGGTGGGCATTCTCGACCTGGGGCGCGCCCCGGAGTCCGCGGCCGGCCCCGACCTGCGACAGCTACTGATGGGCTCGGAGGGCACCTTCGGCATCATCACCCGGGTGCGGGTCCGCGTGCATCCGCTCCCGGCGGCCACCCGCTATGAAGCGTGGTCGTTTCCCGACTTCGCCACCGGCGCCGACGC
>JAGRHX010001370.1 GCA_020444775.1 Gammaproteobacteria bacterium | reverse complement strand
TGCAGGCGACCACCGGCGCGAGCAGCGCCAGGCTCGAGCGCGTCGTCTCCAGGACCCAGCTGCTCGCCTACCAGGGACTCACCCGGCGGGTCCCGGTCTCGGAAGCGGTGGCCGGTTACGCGGTGGATCTGGTCCGCGCCACCCGCCCCGGTGGCCCGGGCAGCGCCGAGGCCGCCGGCCGCTGGCTGACCTATGGCGGCAGCGTGCGCGCCGCGCAGTTCCTGGTCCTGGCTGGCAAGGCCCGGGCCCTGAGCCGCGGCCAGGTGCACGTAGGCTATGCCGACATCCAGGCGCTGGCACGACCGGTGTTGAGACATCGCCTGCTGCGCAACTTCCAGGCCGAGGCCGAGCAGGTGCAGATCGGCACGCTGATCGACGAGCTGTTGCAGAGCGTGCCGGTGCCCGGAGCCCCCGAGCAGCCCGCCAGCGCACGGAGCGCCTGAAGGCCATGCCGCTGTCACTGTCCGGACTGTTCCGAAGACGCCCACCCCGACAGCCCGCGGGCGTAGCGGCGGACGGTGTAGCCGCCACCATGCCGGGCGCCGAACGGGCCATGGCACCGGCCGCGAAGCGCTTCGTGGATCCCGCGGTGCTGGCCCGTATCGGCAATATAGACCTGGTGTCGCGGCTGCTGGTCGATGGCTTCATCTCCGGATTGCACAACGCGGTCTTCAAGGGCGTGTCCGTGGATTTCGCCGAGCACCGGCCATACACCCCGGGTGACGACATCCGTTGCGTGGACTGGCGGCTGTACGCCCGCAGCGACCGGCTGTACGTGAAGACCTTCGAAGCCGAGACCAACGCGGACCTGATGCTGGCCCTGGACGTGTCCGCCTCGATGGCCTTCGTCAGCGACAGAGGCGGTGACACCGGGTTGTCACGGGCAGCCTTGAGCAAGTTCGACTACGGTCGCTACGCGCTGGGTTGCCTGGCCGAGCTGTCCGCGCGACAACGGGACCGAATCGGCTTCGCCGCGCTACGCGATCCGGACGCCCCCGTCACCAGCGATCCGGCTGGCGACCCGGTCGGCGAATTGGCACGGGTCGATTTCATCGCCCCCTCGGCGCGCCGACGCGAGTTCGTGATGCGCGCCCTGGCCAATGCGCGTGCCGCCGGCGGTGGCGATCTGCCCGCGGCCCTGACCCGGCTCGCCCGACGCCTGACCCGCAGGGGCATCGTCGTGGTGCTGTCGGATTTCTATGCGGAGCCCGAGCGCATCGCCGCAGCGCTGGCCGAGCTGCGCCTGCGCGGCCAGGACGTGATCGCATTGCATATCCTCGATCCGCGCGAGCGGGATCTGGACTTCGAGACGCCGGTGCTGCTGCGTGACATGGAATCCGACGCCCTGACACCGCTCGACCCGAGCGTCGCGACGCAACAGTACCGAACGCGGCTGAGCGCCCATCTGGACACCCTGCGTCAGGCTCTGGGCGCCATGGACATCACCTATGCCTGCTTCGGCACCGACCAGCCGCTGGACCACCTGCTACATCGCTTCCTGAGCGAGCGTGACGGCCGACCGCGGCGCGCTGGCGGAGGACGTGCTCATGGTCGCTGAGCGTCCGCGCGTCGATTCGCCTCGGCGCGGGCCACACGGTGCCCTGGCATGAGCGGCTTCGGACTCGCCAATCCGTGGTTGCTCGGCGCGCTCGCGGTGCTCGCCGTGCCGGTGTTGCTGCATCTGGTCATCCGCGAGGACAGACGCGGGGTCGGCTTCCCATCGCTGATGTTCATCCCCAGGACCCCCTATCGTGCGCGCCGCCGGCGCACGCTGCGCGACAAGGCCTTGCTGGCACTACGCTGTCTGGCGCTGCTGGCCCTGATCCTGGCCTTCGCGGGGCCGCAGCTACTCGACACTGCTCCGGCGCCGATCGCCGCCGGCCCCCGCCACGACAGCGTCCTGCTCGTCGACCGCTCCTACAGCATGAGCCCGGCGCGCCGATGGGCGGCGCTACAACAGGCGGCGAGCGACACGATCGACGCGGCCGACACCGATACCCGTGTGGCGCTGTTGGCCTTCGACCACCGCACGCGGCTCGTGGCGCCGTTCAGCAGCGACCGGGATGAGCTGAGGCGACGTCTGACCGATCTCAGCCCGTCCGCCGGGGGCACCGGCTTCGCCAACGCCTTCGACGCCGCGACCCGACTGCTCGGCGAATCGACGGCCGACAGACGTAGCATCGTGCTGTTCAGCGATTTGCAGCAATCCGCGCTGGTCGACCTCGACCGGCTGCGGCTGCCAGCCGGTGTCGAGGTACGGGTCGTGCCCATCGAGACGCCGATTGGCGCGAATGCAGCCTTGCTCGATGCCGTGCTGCTCGACGCGAGCGACACCGCTGTCGCCAATCATGGGCCTACCGATGCCTCGCGCGCCGAACCACCGCCAGACCCGCTGGCCGGGCCGTTAGAGCGCGGCGTACGCATTCGCATCGCCAGCACCGGCGACCAGCCGCTTACCGAGACCCGGCTCGGAGTCCGGCTCGACGATGCCCCACCGACATCACTGTCCATACAACTGGCACCGGGGCAGACACGCGAGCTGGACGTGCCCGTGGTCCTCGCCCGCGATCGAGCCCAGGTCCTGCACCTGTCGCTGGGCGACGACGCGATCGCCGCCGACAACACGCTGACCCTGGTCTTGCAGCCGGACCGGCCGGTGCGGGTCGCCCTACCAGGCCCCGCCACCCAGACGGCTCGACCCGACCGCACGGCGCCGATCTACGCCCGGCATCTGACTCATGCGCTGGCGGTGGCCGGCGAGCGAC
>JAGRHX010001369.1 GCA_020444775.1 Gammaproteobacteria bacterium | reverse complement strand
AAGGACATCGGCAGCGCAGCCGTGCTGCCGAGCATTCTCAACTGTCTCGTAGTCTGGAGCGCCATCCTCGTCGAGGTCTACTGGGAATCGCTCTGAGCATGGCCATGCAAGTCGTGCCTGGTGGCCGCAGCTTCAGATACAGGCGTAGTCGTGCGCAGCTCTTGCGCCACGGCTACACTCGTGGGGCGGATTGCCGAGCTGCAGCCGCTGTGCGTCGAGGCGGGCCGAGTCAGGAGATCCGGGCGATGAAGAGGTCAGGTATGCGCGTCGTGGCCCGTATCACGGCCGCGTGGTTGGCGATGCTGGTGGCGGGTGGCGCCTGGGGTGCCACGGTGAGCGCCCGCTATGTCGGTCAGGTGGCCGACGATATGGGGCTCGGTCTGATCGGGGAGTCCGTGACAGTGCGGTTTCGCTACGATGCCTCGGTCCCCTCGTCCGGACGTGGCCTCTCCACCGCCGGTCCGTTCGCAGGAAACTATCGGATCTTCCGTAATTTCCTGCGCTCGGCGCAGGTCCAGATTGGCAATCGCAGCTGGGTGTGGACGCGTGGTGGCGGCCAGGACTGGCTCAGCTTGCACGATCAGCCGAGCGGGGATCTGTTGCTGTTCTCGGCCAATGGTTTCGACGGGCCGGCATTGGATGGTGCAGGTCCGGTGGCGGCGGGCGAGTTCGGTCTGCGTGTGCGGCTGGAGGATTTCACGCCCCTGCCGGAACCGGACGGGCTGAGCACCGAGCTTGCGCTGCCGGACATCGCGCCCGACCCCGCCGTCTTCGAAGGCGGCGAGCGCTCGATGATCTTCTATCAGGGCCTGTCGACCGACCCCGGCTATCTCGCGGTCAGCGCCGACCTCACCTCGAGCATCGCACTACCGCTGCCGCCGGGGCTGGTGTTGTTCGGCTCGGCCTTGCTCTTGCTCGGGCGGCCGCGCTCGTGGTCTGGCTCTCGGCAGTGGTGCCGGGCGGGGGCCGTCAGTCCGGGCGCGCCAGGCTCGAGAACGCTTCGGCGAGCAGGTCGAAGACCAGTCGGATGCGACGATTGGTGCGCAGCTCGCGATGCGCGGTCAGCCACAGCGGCACCGGGATGCTGACCAGCTCGGGCAGGACCACCTCTACATCCGCGGTCATTGCCGCCACCTCGCGGGTATGGATACCGATGCCGAGTCCCTGTTTGACCATCTCCCAGGCGGTGATGCCGCTGTTGGTGATCAGCTTGAAGTTTCGTGCGCTGAGCGATAGCCCCAGGGCGTTCAGCGTCGTCAGCATGCGCTCGCTCGAGTCGTAGCCGATGAACACCGCCTGCTCGAGCGCCTGCGCGCAAATCGGACGACCGATTCGATCCAGGTAATCGCTGGACGCATAGAGGTGTGCGCTGGTCTGGGCTATCAGCCGGGTGATGAGCTCCGGCTGCTCTGGTCTGACATGGCGGATCGCGATGTCGGCCTCGCGGCGCCTCAGATCCTGAATCGAGTTGGAGGCGAGCACCTCCACCTCGATCTGCGGGGCCAGCTCGCGCAGCCGCGCGAGCACCGCTGGCAGATGCCAGGTGGCGATGGTGTCGCTCGCGGTGATGCACACCTGGCCTTCTATCGATTGCGACTGACCGGTAGCCGCCAGGGTCACCAGCTCGGCCGCGCGTGCCATGCCGCGCACGTGCTCGAGCAGCTCCAGACCCGCCTCGGTCAGTGCCAACGAGCGTCCCGAGCGCTCGAAGAGCGTGACACCGAGCTGTGCCTCCAGAGCCGCGACCTGCCGTCCGAGGGTCGGCTGGGTGAGCCCGAGGGTCCGCGAGGCGGCTGACAGGGAACCGCTCTCGGCGGTCTCCAAGAAGGCGCGTGCATGGTTCCAGTCGAATGGGAGGCGTCGATCATTCATGCAAATATGTATATGTGTCAGGCAAATTTGCGCAATGTACAACAAGTTGGCGCATGAATAAGCTACCTGCCTCTCGTCGTTCCGCGCGCCCTGTTGC